>JBCCCR010000033.1 GCA_039033415.1 Pseudomonadota bacterium
TGAACCACCCCGGGTTTCCTGGAGACTCCAAATGTTGAGAAACTGGAGTCATGAACAAGAAATCCCCCCGCTATTCCCCGGAAGTCCGAGAGCGAGCCGTTCGTCTGTTTGAGGAAGCCCTGAAATACCATTCATCTCGCTGGGCGGCCACCAAGTCCGTTGCTGAGAAAATCGGCTGTACGACCGAGTCGCTGCGCCGCTGGGTGAAACAAGCTGAGATCGACCAAGGCAAACGCGACGGCCTGAGCACGAGCGAGCGGCAAGAGCTGAAGGCCCTCAAGCGCGAAGTCAAAGAGCTGAAAAGAGCCAATGAGATCCTAAAGACAGCATCGGCTTTTTTCGCCCAGGCGGAGCTCGACCGCCGGTTGAAGAAATGATCGCTTACATCGATCAACACAAAGATCGCTTTGGGGTCGAGCCGCTTTGCGCCCTGTTGCCGATCTCTTCCAGCAGCTACTACGACTACAAAGCGCGAGAAGCGGATCCAGACCTTCAGCCCAATCGTTGGCATCGGGACCAGGCGTTGAAGCCAGAGATCCAGCGGGTGTTCGATGAAAATCGCCAAGTCTATGGCGCTCGAAAGATCTGGAAGCAACTGCACCGAGAGTGCATTGCTGTGGCGCGGTGTACGGTTGAACGTCTGATGAAAGTCTTGGGGATCCAAGGCGTCGTGCGTGGCAAAGGCTGGAAGACGACGATTCCTGACGAAGCAGCAGACCGACCGAGTGACCTAGTCAATCGGGCGTTTGTCGCTGACGGACCCAACCAGCTCTGGGTCGCCGATTTTACCTACGTGGCCACCTGGCAAGGTGTCGTCTTCACGGCGTTCATCATCGACGTCTTCAGCCGAATGATTGTCGGCTGGCGCGTCAGTCGAACGATGAAGACCGACTTGGTGATGGATGCATTGGAGCAGGCATTGCACGCACGACAGGTCGATGATGGCCTGATCCATCATAGCGACCGCGGCAGCCAGTACTTGTCGATCCGTTACACCGAGAGATTAGCAGAGGAAGGTGTGGTGGCATCAGTCGGTAGCGTTGGTGACTCCTACGACAACGCTCTGGCCGAAAGCGTCATTGGTCTGTACAAAGCCGAGCTGATCGAAAAGAAACGTCCCTGGAAAAACCTCAACTCGGTTGAATACGAAACCTTCAAATACGTAGACTGGTTCAATCACCGCCGGCTGATGGAGTCGCTCGGCGATGTGCCGCCCACGGAATTTGAACAGGACTTTTACGAGGCACAGAATGGTCAGGCCACAGCGGTCTGACTCACACCAAACGGTCTCCGGAAAACCCGGGGTGGTTCATCAATTCGGACTGTTGAGTCGAGACCCACACAATGTAAGGCTTGAATTAGGGGGG
This sequence comes from Pseudomonadota bacterium, assembly GCA_039033415.1. Taxonomy (NCBI): domain Bacteria; kingdom Pseudomonadati; phylum Pseudomonadota; species Pseudomonadota bacterium. The sequence goes on from JBCCCR010000033.1 coordinate 1,368, forward strand.
GCGGTCATACCCAACAACCTTCATTCAAATGGGGTGGGGCGCATGCTGCGAAAGTTGACGATCTTGTGGTCATGAGAGTTTGAGGAACGGCACCGGCTGCGGTGTATACAGCGAAAATTACTACAAGGAAATCTCGATTAACATACCTGTGGCCAAATGATGCCCATAGAGTTCGACGACACGTGCTGGCTTTGGGCGAGGATTGCGTTCGTCGAGCGATAGAAGGCTGTCGAATCTGACGCGTTGCACACTACAGCAAAAGCTTCGAGTGGAATTGGGAAGTCAGTGAGTCGAGCAGTTTTCCTGCTACACGAGACCTGGGAATGAAGAGAATCGGTCATAAGGTGCCAAATTGGTGGTCTGAGGCCGAGCTCTGCCTGTGCAAGAACATGCTCGGGCCCCAAAAAAACTATTAGGAATTTAGTTTAAGGCACTAAAAAATAGAAGTATTTGGTCGGAGTGAGAGGATTCGAACCTCCGGCCCCTGCCTCCCGAAGGCAGTGCTCTACCAGGCTGAGCTACACTCCGACCGATGTTACCTAGAGAGCCAGGCGGCCCTCACGCGGGAGCCGAATTGTACGTTACGGCATTACCGCGGTGCAACGGGGCGCTATACTCGCGGCCTTCTCGAAAACTGACCTTCCCGTGACCTATTCAACAGGAATTGCGGCCAGCTCTGAGTTGGCGGCTAACGCGGCCGTTCGGCTGGTAGAGCAGGGCGGAAATGCGGTTGATGCTGCCATCGGCGCGGCGCTGATTTCCGCGATCTCTGAGCCTGGCATGGTGGCGCTTGGGTCCGGTGGCTATATCGTTGTGTGGCCACCTGATGGGCCGCCCGTGTCGATCGATGGTGGCGTTGAAATGCCCGGGCGTGGATTACCGCAGGAGCGCTTTGGGCGCGGTGCTGAGAAGGTCCATCTGGACTATATCGGCGGCTGTGAGGCGTTGGTGGGTGCGGGTACGGTCGCCACGCCGGGCACTTTGGCGGCCTTTGCGGAGGCGTCCCGTCGCTATGGTGTGCTGCCATGGCGAGAGCTGATCCAGCCGGCGATTGAACTGGTGCGGGCAGGCTTTCCGATGGGCGCGCCGTCTTACCGCTACCTGAGCGCAAGCCATGAACTGATCTTCGGGCGCGAACCGCAAAGTTTTGCCGCGCTCCACGACGACGATGGTGAGCTTCTGCCGGTTGGGGCGCTAATTCATATCCCCGAGCTGGGCGACAGTCTGGAACTGATTGCTATGGAGGGCGTGGAGGCCTTCTACCAGGGAGACCTGGCAGTGGCAATCGCCAGCGATATTGAAGCGGCAGACGGTATTCTGAGGCGGGCGGATCTGGCCGCCTACGAAGCGCGGGTTTCGGAGCCCATGGCATATGAGCTCGGCCCGTGGCAGCTCGCTTCTGCGGCTCCGTCAGCGATCGGCGGAGCAGTGCTGGGCGTGATGGTGCATCGCAGCGGGGAGCTGATGGCGAACGACAAGCCCTGGAGCGATGATTGGGTGCGCCATGTGGTTCACATTCAAAACGAGGTGTTGAGCTTCCGCTATCAAGAGCTGGATTTGACGCCGGAATTCAGCGCGCTGGCCCGGTCCTATTTCGACGCTGCTTTGGCCGGTACGTCGACAGCGGCCACTGACTCAGCGAGCACCGTACACAACAGCGTGGCGGACGTCAGCGGCCTGTCTTGCGCAATTACCATTTCGGCTGGCTACGGCTCCGGCGTGATGCCAGCCGGTACCGGTATCTGGCTCAACAACTGTCTCGGTGAGTTGGAGCTTAACTGCACCGGCTTCCATGCCTTGGCGCCCGGTAGTCGGCTTCTGTCGAATATGGCACCCACGGTTGGCAGGTCCAGCACCGGCGGTATCCTGTCCATGGGTTCTCCTGGCTCCGGCAGGATTACCACCGCCCAATACCAGACCCTTATCAACCTGATCCTCGCCGAATGGCCGCTGGACCAGGCGATCGCCCATCCAAGGCTCCATCTGGCTCACGCCGGCGCTTTCCCGCAAGTGCACGTGGAGCCCGGGGTCAAAACCTTTACTGGCAATCTGGAGTGGAAGCCGGTCGAGCGCCTGGATACCTATTTCGGCGGAGTGGGCGCCGTGCGCATCGAAAACGACCAGATCGAAGCGGCAAGGGACCCGCGGCGATCAGGGGCCGTTGCGCGAGCCTGAGGTTCTTACACCGACGTTCACGGAATTTTGCTTGCCACGGCCCCTGGCTGCGGTACCATTTCGCGTCTTATCGCAACCGAAACCTGCCCGTTGGACGCCGAAATCATCACCGCTGACACCTTTCTCGAACCTGGGGAGCCAGGGCCATTCGACTGCCTGCATCCCGAGTCCGAGTCGAACGTGGTGCTGATCTGTGACCATGCCAGCAAGCGGATTCCCAACGCGTTGGACGACCTGGGGCTGGAATACCAAAACCGTGAACGTCATATCGCCTGGGATATGGGCGCTGGCCCGCTGACGCGCTACCTGTCGCGGCGGCTTGGGGCCGTGGCGGTCCTGGCGAACTACTCGCGCCTGGTGATGGACCTTAATCGCAATCCTGACTCCGATGATGCCTATCCCTCGGTGAGCGATATTACGGTTGTTCCCGCGAATCAAAACCTCTCGCCGGAGGCGCAGGCCATTCGCCGTGCGGCGCTGTTTGATCCTTATCACAACGCTATCGAGACGCAGCTGGATGCCGTGCGCGCCCGAGGCGTCTGTCCGGCGCTGGTGGCGATTCACAGCTACACCCAGGAGCTGCTGTCCGGCGGGGGAGAGCGGCCGTGGCATATCGGTGTGCTCTACGACAAAGACGTTCGCATTGCTCACCGGCTGATCGAGTCGCTGAGCCGCAACCCGCTGGTTGAGGTGGGAGACAACGAACCTTACTCGGGCACGCACTATCACGACTATTCGATTGACACCCATGGCGAAGCCGCGCGGATTGCGTGTTGCGGCATCGAGGTGCGTCAGGACCTGCTGGCGACGCGTGAGAGTTTTAACCAGTGGGCGACAATCTTGGGCGATGCGCTGGCCGAAACGCTGGCTGATCCCGTCATCTACGAATCCACCTGCGCGAAAGTTTAAACGCCTGGTCTAGGCGTTGTGTGTTGTTGCCTTTTGTATTAATGTACTAACACGCTATTACATTATTACATCGTGAAAGACCACCCAGGACAAGATCCCGAGCTGCTGGAAACGGCGCGCACCGAGTTGTGTGAGGTGCTTTCGCGCCTGGGCAGCGCGGCAGAGATTCAGGCGTTTTTGCAGGATCTGTGCACCCCGGCTGAGCTGGAGGCCATGGTGGACCGGTGGCGGGTTGTGCCGCTGCTCAAAGAAGGGCGGCCCTACCGCCAGATTCACGATTTAACCGGCGTCAGCGTGACCACCATCGGTCGCGTTGCCCGGTTTTTGGATACGGGAAACGGAGGCTACGAAACCGCTTATGCAAAGCTCGCTCGCTACCAGCGATAACCGTCTGAAAATTGCAGTGCAGAAGTCAGGCCGGCTGGCAGACAAGTCGTTTGCCCTGCTGGAACGTTGCGGTCTGACCTTTTCGCGCAGCAAAGACAAACTCTTTTGTTACGGCCGGAACGTGCCGGTCGATGTGCTCCTGGTGCGGGATGACGATATCCCCCAGCTGCTTGTGGACGGTGTCTGTGATCTGGGTATCGTCGGCGAAAACGTCAGTGAGGAGCAGCGCCTGGTGCGAAGCGCTCGTGGCGACACGGCGGATTACACCACGTTGAAGAAGCTGAGCTTCGGCACCTGTCGGCTGTCGCTGGCGATTCCGGAGCTGCAGGAATACACGGGCCCGGCGAGCCTGGACGGTAAGCGAATCGCGACCAGCTACCCGGGACTGACCAACAAATATCTGAAGGACAACGGCGTCAACGCGCGCGTTGTTCATCTGTCTGGCTCGGTCGAGATTGCGCCAAGCATGGGCACGGCGGACGTGATCACCGATCTGGTGTCCACCGGCACCACGCTGCGCGCTAATCACCTGAAAGAAGCCGAGGTGATCATGCGGTCCACCGCCGTGCTGCTGAAGTCCGCCAGTCCGCTGGCTGAAGGGCTGGAGCCTGTGCTGGCCCGTCTGCTCGCTCGAATTGACGGTGTGTTGGAGGCCCAGGAGAGCAAGTACGTGATGCTCCACGCGCCGGCTGACAAGGTGGCGCAGATTCGACGCATTCTGCCGGGTGCTGAGTCCCCCACCGTCCTGAAGCTGGAGGGCAACGACGACCGCGTGGCGGTACACGCCGTTTGCCGCGAGACGGTGTTTTGGGAACATCTGGAAGAGCTGAAAGCGGCCGGCGCCAGCGCGGTGCTGGTGCTGCCGGTGGAGAAGATGCTGGCATGAAGCGCGTTGTTTGGAGCGAGTTGAGCGAAACCGAGCAGGAAGAGGCGCTTGCGCGGGCACCCTCAACGAGCAGCCCAGAGCTGGTGTCGGGCGTGTCGTCCATTATCGAGCGAGTGCGCAAGGATGGCGATACCGCGCTGCGCGAACTGACGCAGCAGCTCGACGGCATCGCTGAGCCGGTGCTTAAAGCTGACCAGGCGGATTTTCTCGCAGCGAAAGACTCGTTGGACTCTGAGGTGTCCCAGGCGCTCGATCAGGCCATCAGCCGCGTCGAAGAATTTCACGCTGCCTGTCAGGGCAGCGACGTGGGCTGCGACGTTGACGGCGTGCGCTGCGAACGGGTGATACGGCCGATACAAACGGTTGGGCTATACGTGCCCGCCGGCAGTGCGCCACTGCCCTCGACCACGGTGATGCTCGGCGTTCCCGCGCGCCTCGCCGGCTGCCCTCGGGTGGTGCTGTGCAGCCCGCCCGGGCCTGACGGCAAGGTCAACGCCACGGTGCTGGCGGCGGCTGAAAGGCTCGGCATCAGCGAAGTGTTTGCCGTCGGTGGCGCGCAGGCGATTGCCGCGATGGCCTATGGCACTCAGAGTGTGCCTCGCTGCGACAAGCTGTTTGGTCCTGGCAACGCGTGGGTCACGCAGGCCAAGCAGCAGGTCAGTCAGGACGCGGGTGGGGCGAGTATCGACATGCCGGCTGGACCATCCGAGGTCATGGTGGTCGCTGACGCGTCATCCAATCCGGTGTTTGTTGCGAGCGACCTGCTGTCGCAGGCGGAACATGGCCCCGACTCGCATGTGGTGCTGGTCGCGCTCGACGAGACTACGGTTACAGCCACAGAGGCCGCGCTGGAGGAGCAGCTAGCGCGCTTGCCGCGTGCTGACGTGGCTCGCCAGGCGCTGAGTCACAGTGTCTCGGTAGTGGTGAGCAGCCGCGAACAGGCCCTCGAGGTCGTCAACGCCTACGCAGCGGAACATTTGATCCTGCAGATTGACGCGCCGCGCGATCTGCTCGCCGGCGTGAACACCGCAGGTTCAGTGTTCCTCGGGGCCTACACGCCGGAGTCGCTGGGTGACTACTGCAGCGGCACCAATCACGTGCTCCCGACCTACGGGTTCGCCCGGGCCTACAGCGGCGTCAGCGTCGACAGTTTCCAGATCCGGATGACGGTCCAGGAGGCCAGCCAGCAGGGGCTCCAAGCGATTGGTCCGGTAGCCATCACGCTGGCAAGGGTCGAGGGGCTGGAAGCACACGCTCAGGCGGTCGCCCTCCGACTGGAGACCCTCGCGTCGTGAGCGTGCTGGATCTCGCACGGCCCGAAATCCGCGAGCTCGCGCCTTACGCGTCAGCGCGTTCGATCGCAGGAATCTCGCCGGTAACGTTGAACGCCAACGAGTCGCCCTGGGCCGCCCCCGGCGATTCCACCGGAAAACTCAACCGCTATCCGGATCCGCAACCGGTGGCGTTGGTCGGCGCCATCGCTGAGCACTTTGCCGTCGAGACCTCCCAGGTGCTGGTGACGCGAGGTAGCGACGAGGCGATTGACCTGCTCATCCGGGCGTTTTGCGCAGCCGGGCGTCATGCGGTAATTCAGTGCCCCCCGACGTTTGGGATGTACGCCATTTCGGCGCGGATTCAGGACGCCAGGGTCTGCAACGTGCCGCTGCTGGCTGATGAGGGATTTGGCCTGGATCTGCCGGGTCTTGAGCTGGCCGCCGAGGATCCGGCCGTACGGCTGGTCTTCCTATGCCGACCCAACAATCCCACCGGTTCCATGTACGGGGCCGAGGGCATACGGAACCTGTGCCGACAGCTCGCTGAGCAGGCGCTGGTGATTGTGGACGAGGCTTACATGGACTTCGCCTCTGAGCCGTCCATGGCGAGGGATCTGGAAGGCCTGCCAAACCTGGCGGTGCTGCGGACCTTTTCGAAAGCCCATGCGCTGGCGGGCGCCCGCTGTGGCTGTTTGCTGGCCGACGCTGACGTGATCAGCCTGCTAAAGCGGATCCTCGCGCCATACCCGCTCCCAACCGCCACCATCGACGCGGCGCTAAAGGCGCTCGAGCCCGACAACCTGGCGGCCACGCAAAGGCAGACCCGCATGCTCAACGAGGGCAGGGCGGTGTTGGCCCGCGTGCTGGAGGAGCTGCCGTATGTGCGGCAGCAGTGGCCCAGCGAGGCGAACTTCATTCTGCTAAGGGTGGACGACGGGCCCGCGCTGTGTGACTGGCTGGCAGGTCAGGGCGTTTTGGTGCGCAACTTTCACAGCAACCCGGTTCTTAAGAACTGCCTTCGAATCAGCATCGGCAGCCCGCCGGAAAACGCCCGGCTCACGCAGTTGCTCAAGGCGTACACGCCATGAGTCTGCGAAAGGTTGCGTTTGTGGATCGCGACGGCACCATCATCGAGGAGCCGGAAGACTACCAGGTTGATCGGCTCGACAAGGTGCGCCTTGTTGAAGGGGTGATTCCCGCGCTCCTCGCGCTGCAGGACGACGGCTACGAGCTGGTCCTGGTCAGCAACCAGGACGGGCTGGGAACCGAGTCGTTTCCCAAGAAAGACTTTGAACCGCCGCACCATCTGATGCAGCAGATACTGACGTCGCAGGGCATTCAGTTTGTGGCGGAACACATCGATCCGTCGCTGCCCGAAGCGCAGTCACCCAACCGTAAACCGGGCATCGGGATGCTGCTGGACTACCTCAAGCGGGGGGATCTGGATCTGGCGCGAAGCGTGGTGATCGGCGATCGGGATACCGACCTCGAGCTGGCTGAGAATCTCGGCGTGCCAGGTCACAAGCTCACCGCGGACAACGGCTGGCCGGATATTCTCAAAGTGATGCGGGGCCGGCTGCGTCAGGCCAGCACCGAACGCAATACGAATGAAACGCGCATTGCGGTGAAGGTAGACCTGGATAGCACCCAGCCGATCAGTAACCAAACCGGCATCGGTTTTTTTGACCACATGCTCGATCAGCTTGCCTCTCATGGCGGGTTTGCGCTCACGCTTGAGTGTGCGGGTGACCTGCACATCGATGAGCACCACACGGTGGAAGACTGCGCCCTTGCTTTGGGATCTGCGCTGCGCGAGGCGCTGGGTGACAAGCGCGGTATCGGTCGCTACGGGTTTGTGCTGCCGATGGATGAGTCGCTGGCGCAGGCGGCGGTAGACCTCAGCGGGCGTGCGCGGTTTGCCTTTGAGGCAGACTTTCCTCGCGACAACGTGGGCGAGCTGTCCACCGAGATGGTGGAACATTTTTTTCATTCGCTAAGTGATTCGCTGGTCTGCGCGCTGCATCTCAAGGTCACCGGTGAAAACACGCATCACATGGTGGAGGGGCTATTTAAAGCCTGTGGGCGTGCCCTGCGCCAGGCGTTTGCCCGCGATGCGGGTGGTGCGCTGCCTAGTACGAAAGGGGTGCTCTGATGTCCTCGGTGGTACTGGTGGACTCCGGAGGCGCGAACATCGGGTCGGTGAAATACGCGCTGGCGCGGCTGGGCGTTGAGGCGGACATCTGTGCGGATGGCGACGAGATTCAGCGGGCGGACAAGGTGATTATGCCGGGCGTTGGCGCCGCCGGTGCCGGCATGGCGCGGCTCCGGGAGAACGGCCTGACGGAACTGATTCCATCGTTGACTCAGCCGGTGCTGGGCATCTGCCTCGGGATGCAGCTGATGTTCGAAAGCTCAGAAGAAGACGATACGCCGGCGCTGAACATTTTCCGCGGCGGCGCTGCGCGCCTGCCGGACCGTCCCGGGCTTCGGGTCCCGCACATGGGCTGGAACCGGCTGGAGCAGGTCAAACCCTGCGTGCTGCTGGATGGGCTGGGTGACGATGCCTACGCCTATTTTGTCCATAGCTTCGCGCTGCCGGTGAACGAGGATACGGTGGCGAGCGCCCTTCACGGATCTGCTTTCTGCGCGGTTGCGCAGCGGGATAACTTTTACGGCACGCAGTTTCACCCGGAACGTTCGGCCCAGGTGGGCGCCAAAATTCTGGAGAACTTTCTCTCGCTATGAGCACTGACTTGATTCCGGCCATCGACTTACGAAACGGCCAATGTGTGCGCTTGCATCAGGGGGATTTTGCGCAAGAGACGCAATACGATGCGGACCCGGTCGAGCTGGCCACGGCGTACGCAGACGAGGGCGCAATACGACTGCATGTGGTGGATCTGGACGGCGCGCGCAGCGGTCAGTCAGAGCAGGCGGCGCTGATCGGGGAGATGCAGCGAGCCTCGGGGCTCCCGGTGCAGACCGGAGGCGGGCTGCGGGAAGAGGCGCAGATCAAAGCGCTACTTGGCGCCGGCGCGGCGCGCGTGGTCGTGGGAACGACGGTGGTGAGGCAGCCCGAAGCATTCGGAGGCTGGCTGAAGACGTATGGCGCCGATCGGGTGGTGGCAGCGCTCGACGTGCGAGCCGGCGACGACGGCGAGTTCTATCCGGCAACCGCCGGTTGGACGGAAGCTGGTGACCAAACGCTGGACGCCTTGCTGGATACGCTTGCCGGCTACGGCCTTGAGCATCTCCTGTGCACCGACATCAGTCGGGACGGAACGCTGGCGGGCCCAAACCTCAAACTCTATGAAGCTTTGGTGTCCCGTGGTTTGAAGGTACAGGCTTCAGGCGGGGTTTCCGGGCTCAACGACTTGACGGCCCTTAAGGGCATCGGCGTTGACGGCATTATCGTCGGCAAAGCACTGCTGGAAGGGCGGTTCACGGTTGCGGAGGCACTTCAGTGCTTGCAAGACGCCTGATTCCCTGTCTTGACGTCCGTGATGGCCAGGTGGTCAAAGGCGTCCAGTTCCGCAACCACCGCGTGATGGGTGAGATCGAGGAGCTCGCGACGCGCTACCGCGATGAGGGCGCGGACGAACTGGTGTTTTACGACATCACGGCCAGCCCCGAAGGACGCCAGGTGGACGTGTCCTGGGTCAGCCGGGTGGCCCGGGTTATCGACATCCCGTTTTGTGTTGCCGGCGGCATTCGCAGCGTGGCGCAGGCCGGCAGGGTGCTTGAGGCTGGCGCTGACAAGATTTCTGTCAACACGCCCGCGCTGGAAAACCCGGACCTCATCGGAGAGCTGGCCGTCGCCTTTGGATCCCAGTGTGTGGTGGTCGGTATCGACAGCCTGGACCGTGAAGGGACCTACACCGTAAAGCAGAACACCGGCAATCCAGACCTGATGTCCGACGCCAATCGCTCGACACAGGCCTGGCTGTCGGAGGCGCAGGAGCGCGGTGCCGGAGAGTTTGTCCTGAACTGCATGAACGCGGACGGCGCGCGTAGCGGCTATGACATCACTCAGCTCAGGCTCTTGCGCGATTCGTGCCGCGTGCCGCTGATCGCCTCCGGCGGTGCCGGCACAATGCAGCACTTTGCGGACGTGTTTCGTGAGGCTGACGTGGATGGCGCGCTGGCGGCAACCGTGTTCCATTCCGGTGCCATTCCGATTCCCGATTTAAAGTCGTTTCTCCGCGACAGTGATATCCAGGTGCGACCATGACCGATTTAAACCAGTTGGATTTTGAAAAAGGCGGCGGCCTCATACCGGCGATTGTCCAGGATGCGGTCAGCGGGCAGGTGCTGATGCTGGGCTACATGAACGAAGAAGCGGTGCAGGTTACCCGCGACAGCGGCAAGGTGACGTTCTACAGCCGCTCCCGCAGTGAACTTTGGACCAAAGGTGAGACCTCCGGGCATTTTCTTCACTTTGTTGATATGGCCACGGACTGCGATCACGACGCGCTGCTGGTCACCGCCAACCCCGTGGGCCCAACCTGCCACCTGGGCGTGACAAGCTGTTTTGGTGAGCCAACCCGGCACGCGCTGGGGTTTCTGGGTGAGCTTCAGCAGGTGGTGGATGCCCGCAAGGGGGCAGATCCGGAGTCCAGCTACACAGCCAGCCTGTTTCACCGCGGCAGCAAGCGTATTGCTCAGAAGGTTGGAGAGGAAGGGGTCGAAACGGCTTTGGCCGCAGTGGGCGGTGATACGGACGAGCTTCAGGCGGAGGCGGCTGATCTGCTGTATCACCTCACGGTGCTGCTGTCGGATGCCGGCCTGAACCTGGGGCAGGTCAGCGACCTGCTGCGCGAGCGTCACCAGCCTTCCTAGGGGGTTGGTGCGTTGCTAGGATCAAGCGCTGCCGCGGCGCTGAACGGCTGCCGGCAGGTCGCGCCAGCGTTCCACCGCGCCCTTTGCAGGGTCTTCGCCGCGAAGATAAGCCGCCACGTGCGGCACCGTATCCTGGCCCCAGAATACCTCTTCGCCCACGACAAAAGACGGAACGCCAAAGACGCCTTTGTTGATGGCTTCCGCGGTCGTATTTTTCAGCTGCGTTTTCACCTCGTCAGTGCCGGCTGCTTCAACCCAGCGCTCACCGGGTAGGCCCGCAGTGTCTAGCGCCTTGGCGACTTCCTCTTGCGTTTGGATGGCTTCACCACGTTGCCAGCAGGCGGCATAGATGGCGTCGACGGCTCGCTGGCGATCCTCGAGGTTCGGAAGCGCCGTCACCACCCTGAGCGAAACCAACGGGTTAAAGGGATGCGCAGGAGGCGGCTGAATCGGAAGCCCAAGATCCGCCGCCAGCCGAATCACATGTTTCCAGGTGTAGATCCGCTTAGCGGGGATCTCGGCGGGGCCTTTGGTGTCGTTTGCGTTCAGCATGGCGGCAAAAAGCGCGGGCATTGGCTCAAGGGCAATACCGTTTTCGCCGAGCTCCCGCTTCGCCCGGTGCCAGCCCAGGTAGGCGTAGGGTGAGATGAAATCGAAATAGCACTGTACGTGTTGGGGCATCGGTAGGTGTTGGTGGAGGCGAAAGAGAAATCAGCATGACATAGGATCGACAGCAACGCCTAGGGCGGGTCGCGATCCATCGATAGTTGCAACTCAGGACAATACGCGGCAGGTTGTGCCCGTCATCTCATTTGCTGAGGAATTTTATGCGCCCGTGGTTCAACGCCGTTACCAACCCTTACCTCGCCCCCTTTGATGGTTCTTTGCGTCACGGCCGCTGCACCACCAAGCCGCCTCGCGACGTGCCGGACAAGAAGGAGCTTCGTCGAAAACTGAAGGATCTCGGCGAAGAGATCGACGAGCTCCAGCGCATGCTGTACGCGGGGGACCAGTATTCGGTTCTGCTGGTTTTTCAGGCGCTCGATGCGGCCGGTAAAGATGGCACCATTCGCGCGGTATTCAACCAGGTCGATCCAGCGGGCATTCGCGTTACATCCTTTAAGCGCCCGACCACGCTGGAGCTGGAGCACGATTTCCTCTGGCGATGCGCCAAAGAACTACCGCGCCGGGGCAACATCGGCATCTTTAACCGCAGCTACTATGAAGAGGTGCTGGCGGTTCGCGTGCACCCTGAATACCTGAAGTTCCAAAACCTGCCGCCTTATCGAAGTGAAAAATCGCTGTGGGAAATGCGGTACGAGGCGATTCGTCAGCATGAGCTGCATCTGGTTCAATCCGGCACAGTGGTTGTGAAATTCTGGCTGAAACACTCCCGGGAAGAGCAGCGACAGCGTTTTCTTTCGCGACTCAACGAGCCTGAAAAGAACTGGAAGTTTGCGGTGAGTGACGTCAAGGAACGCGGCTTTTGGTCCAAGTACATGTCGGCGTTTCAGGCGGCGATCAACGCAACCTCCAGGCCCTGGGCGCCCTGGTACGTCATACCCGCCGACAGCAAGTCCTACATGCGGGTTGCGGTGGCCGAAACCGTTCGGGATACGCTGAAGTCTTTGAAGCTGTCTTACCCTGCGCAAACGGCAGAGCGACAAAAGATGCTTGCGCAGATGCGCCGGGAGCTAACCAAGCCTGGCAGCTGATCGCCAGCCGGCGGGCTAGTCGTCGGAGATGTAGCGGGGGCCTTTGCCGCCCGTCTTCTCGTACACGCCGCTGCCGGCGCGCTTGTACTGAGTAAAGCCGTGCTTTGAGAAATGTTTGGGATCCAGCCGGTGGCTGTCCCCGGCCTGGACCGAGGGTGCGGAGATTTTTCGCCGAACCTCAGCACCGCAGCGCGGGCACCACTGCACGGGTTCATCCGAGACTTTTTGCAGCTCCTCAAACCCGTCTTTGCAGTGGTCGCACTGGTCAGCGGGATCCAGGGCGATATATTCATAAAAAGGCATGCCCGCAGTTTACCTGACGTCGTGCATGCCTTTGCGCAGCAGCGGGGAGATGACCAGCATAAAGACGCCGACGCCCACACCCATCCACATTAGAAAGGCAAACAGGTCGTTGTAAGAGGCGAGCGCGGCGGCAACGTCTCCCGCCTCACCGTTGGTGGTGTCGACGGAGGCCAGCTTGCCCATCCGCGTCGCCACGGTTTCCGACAGGGCGGTCGCAAGGAACCAGGTTCCCATGCTCACGCCAACCACTCGGGAGATCGAGAGTTTCGTGACAGCGGAGAGGCCAACCGGCGAAAGACAAAGCTCGCCGGTGGTGTGCAGCAGGTACGCCAGCACTAGCCAGATGGCGGCCACCTGACCGGCTTCATTCAGGTGATTGGCGCCGTAAACCAGCGCACCAAAACCCAGGCCAGCCTGCAGGATGCCGAGGCCAAACTTCATCGGGGTATTGGGCTCCAGGTTGCGCTTGCTGAGCCAGGTCCAGAGCATGGCAAACGGGATCGCGAGCAGCATGATAAAGCCGGCGTTGAGCGAGCCGAACTGTGAGGCCGTGACCTCGACACTGCCCACCTGGCGATCAACAACGCGGTCGGCATAGAGCGTCATCGAACCGGCCGACTGCTCGAACAGCGCCCAGAAGACGATGGTCGAAGCGATCAGAATCATCAGAACCACGGTCTTGGAAAATTCCTGGGAGTAGTGGAACTTGAAGCCGTAGGCGACAAACGCGGCGATGGCGACAAACGCGCCGTAGCCCAGATTCTCCGCCAGCTGGGGTGAACCTCCCAGGACATGATTCGAAATCATCGCGGAAGCTGTTCCCAGTACGATAGCGATCAGCGCCAGCGTGTAGGCGCCCGTTCGCGACTTGTCGTGCGGCTGTTCGTAGAACATGGAGAACAGGATGATGCCGACGATAGAGATCACCAGCATCACGTTCTGCGTCAGGTGGACAATCGGCTCGGACTGCACGAGCAGCCAGATCAATGCGATGGCAGGAATGCTGAGCAGATAGATCGACCATTCTTTGTTAATGGGTCCGAGAGCCGACTCCTTGAGCAACGCGGGATCGGAAGGCTCAGCGTGGCCGTGAAGATATTTTTGGCCCCATAGAAAGGTGACCAGCCCCAGCAGCATGCCGATGCCCGCGGCGCCAAAGCCGTAGCCCCAGCCGTAGGTTTCGCCGAGCCAGCCGCAGAGCAGGGTGGCCGTGAACGAGCCGATGTTGATGCCCATATAGAAAATGGTGAAGCCGGAGTCGCGCCGCGAATCGCCCTTGGCGTAGAGCTTGCCAACAATCGTGGAGATATTGGGCTTCAGGTATCCGACACCGGCCACGATCAGCGCCAGTGCCAGGTAAAACACCTTCAGCGCGCCCACGTCCCGGTTGACCACATCTTCGGCCAGCGTGGTGCCGGCCGCGAAAACGGTACCGTCTTTCAAGATGAGTTCAGCGTTGAGCACGGTGCCTGCCGCATAGGCGACCGCCTGATCGCCTTCCACTGCCATCAGCAGGTGGCCGAGCGTCAGCAGCAGCCCGCCGAATACCACCGCTTTGCGCATGCCGAGGTAGCGGTCCGCGAGCAGGCCGCCGATCAGGGGCAGGGCGTAGACCAGGCCCGCATAGGCGCCGAGCACGTCATAGCCCATGTCGTCGGAAAACAGATGGTATTTGGTGAGGTACAGCAGCAGCAGGTACTTCATGCCGTAGAAAGAAAACCGTTCCCACAGCTCGGTGGCAAAACAGACGTAGAGGCCCTTTGGATGGCCAAACAGCTCCGCTTCGCGGTCGGCGGCGAGCGTGCCCGCTGCGTCAGCGGTGGTAACGGCTTCTGAATTCATCGGCAATCACTTAGTTTGGTTTTCTGACGGGACGGTATACACGAATACCGGCAAAGGGTCACGCGAGCGGCCTGAATGGCCGCTGAATGAGCAATCTGTGGACGGACCGCGGCGATAAGCGGTTAGCTGAATTCGTAGGACATAACTTTGGTGGGTTCCTGCAGGAAATTGCCCTGCACGAAGTTCACCCCACACTGCCAGAGGATCGACATGCTGGCGGCGTCCTCGACGAACTCGGCCACCGTGACTTTGCCCATGGCCTGAGCCTGGGTCGCCAGCTCCTTGACCTTCGCCTGATGCTCTTCATTTTTGGGCAAATCGCCCATAAAGGTGCGGTCGATCTTCAGGTAATCGGCCGGGATGTGCTTCAGGATCTGGAAGGAGTTGAGGCCGCTGCCAAATTGCTCAATCGCAAACTTACAGTGCAGCTGCTTGAGGCCTTTAAGAAACTGCTTGGCCGGCTTCAGGTTGGTCATCAGCTTACTTTCGGGGAGCTCAAACACCACGCTGTCGCCGCTCAGGCGGTTCGCCTGCATCTGCTTGGCTAGCCAGGGAAGGATGGTGAGATCAGCCAGCGTTTGCGGCAGCAGCTTGATAAAGAACTGCACGGGTTGGCCGGTGCTGGTCTGGTGGTCTTTCAGCTTTTCCAACGCGATCATGATGACCCGGCGGTCGATCTTTGCCCCCAGCGCGTGATCGACAATCGCCGGCATGAACTCGCCGGGCAGCACTTCCTCACCGTCCTTCGTGCGCAGTCGAAACAGCACTTCATAGATCTGTTGCTCATCGCCATGGAGGCTGACGACCGGCTGGAAGACCAGCGAGATACGACTGTTTTCGAGCGCATCCTCCACCAGGGCAAGCCAGCGGTGGCTGCCGCCCTCTTCGCCGGGTTTGTGGCTCAGCGGATCGTGGACCTTCACCTGGTTGCCACCGGCCTGGCTGGCTTCCAGCGCCTCGTTGCTTGCCAGCGAGATCAGGTCCTGGGCGTTGCCGGAGCTTTCCAGGATCTGGCACACGCCGAGGCTGGCGGTGAGGGTGACCGAGGTGCCGCTGACTTCCGAGATATGTGCTTCCACCCCGGCGCGGAGCTTCTCCGCGTAGTCGGCGGCAGCGGCTGCCTCACCGTCTACCAGCAGTGTGAAGGTCTGATCGCCGAAGCGTGCGGCGATGCCGCCTTCGGGCACGTGCTGCTTAACCACCCGCGCCAGGTCGGCCAGCACCAGATCGACGCCGGCCAGGCCCACCTGGTCCAGCGACGACTTAAAGTTGTCCACGTCCATGAAGATGATGCTCTTGGCCTCACCCGAAGCCACGACCTTGCCTTTGGCTTCTTCCACGGCGCGCACGATGTGCTGGCGGTTGGAGAGGCCGGTGACCAGGTCCTGGGTTTTGAGATCGCGCAGCTCCTTCTCCAGCTCCGGATCAGCGCTGCGGTCGCGGAGCACCACCTGGGTGCAGGGTTCGCCGTCGATGCTCGCCGGCGCAAAACCCATCACGGCCTTCTTCGGGTTGCCATCGGGCATCTGCAGCTGGATCTCCAGATCATCCGGCGACGATGCGTTTTTGCTGAGCGCCTTGAGTACGTCTTTGAGCTTCGGCGCGCAATCGGCGGTCACCATGTCCAGCACGGGTAGCCCTTCAAGATCTTCGAAGTCGTCATAGTCGAACAGCTGCAGGTAGGCCGGATTGGCGTACACGTGCATGCCTTCGTGGACGTAGGCGATGGCGTCGCGGGAGCTGTCGAGCAGCGCGTAGGCCCGCTTCTCCGCCTCGTGCAGCGAGCCTTCGACGAACCGCAGGCGTCGCCGGGCCGACAGGTTGGTGAACTCCCGCTTGATCACGGACACCATGTGATCGCTGTTGTCGCTGCTGGCGCCGGACGTAGCGCCGGCGTGCATCGCCGTCTGCTCGGTCTCCGCGTCGAAATCCTCGAGGAGCACAACAATCGGGACGTCTTTGCCGCTGCGGGTGACTTCGTTGGAAACGGTCTCGAGGTCCAGCCCTTCAACCTCAGGGTTGAGCACGATCATGTCCAGGGGCTTGCCGTCCAGCAGCCCGCGCAGCTCGTCAGCGTCCTCGACGCTGGACGGCCGGGGCGCGATGCCGGCGTTGCGCAGCGTGGACAAAAGATATTCGGCGTCTTCCAGTGATGATTCGATCACCAGCAAACGCAGTAAATCGTCAGCTTTCAAACCGTTTCCTTGCGATCGATCGAGTGAGCCGGTCAGGCGACCCGCGTGTAGCTCTGCGAGGCGACTGTTTTACCGGATTTTTCCCTTACATGCCACCTGCTTACGCGAGAATCTTCTTGGCATCTGTCGCCGGTGGATCGCTGACCAGACGGGGCACCAGGTACCCCGGCAGCCGTTTGCGCAGGGCATTGACGATGGCTTTGGCTCGCTCGTCATCAACCACGAAGTGGCCCGCGCCCTGCACCGGGTCCATCTGATGCAGATAATAGGGCAGCACTCCGTTGTCGAACAGGGTTTCACTGAGTTCTGCCAGCGTGTCCTCACAATCGTTTACGCCCGCGAGCAGTACCGACTGATTGAGCAGGGTGAGGCCGGCTTCTCGGAGCTGAGTGATGGCCTCTTTGCCCGCCTGGCCCAGCTCTCGTGCATGGTTGCAGTGCAAGACCAGGACGGTGCGCCAGGGCAGCGACTCCAGCCAGCGCAGCAGGGTCGCGTCGATGCGCGTCGGGCGCACCAGCGGCGTGCGGCTGTGGATTCGGAGCCGCCGCAGCTGCGGCACCGCGGTTAGCGCGTCGGTCAATGACGAGAGGCGGCGAGTGGACAGCGTCAGCGGGTCGCCGCCGCTCAGGATCAGTTCGCTCACCTCCGGATGCTCAGTTAAGTAGCTGGCAACCTCCGTCCAGCGATCGGCACTTGGCGGGGTTTGCTCATAGGGAAAGTGGCGCCGGAAGCAGTAGCGGCAGTGAATGTCGCAAGCGCTGCTGGTGATCAGCAGCGCCCGATGGCCGTACTTGTGGACCAGCCCGCCCGCCACGCGAGCGGACAGCTCGCCGACGGGGTCGGTAGCGCCTGCGGAGGCACTTTCCCGAGCATCAGGGAGCACCTGCCGAAGCAGTGGGTCCGTGGCATCAGCCCAGTTGATTCGGCTTGCGAATTCGGCGGGGATCTTGAGCGCAAACTGTTCGACGGCCGCCACCTGCGACACGCCGCCGCCGCGGAGGTGTGCCGGCAGCTGATCCAGGCGGCTGAACGTCAGTTTTTCCGGATGCGGTGACGTCGGCGGGGAATCCGGATTCGGCGCTACAGCGGTTTGTGGATCAGGTCTGGTAATCGTTAAAATACCGCGTTTTGCCTGCCCCGCTCAGCGGCCGCTTCAAACGCCGAGCGTTCGACGGGGCAACAGCACTTGCGACAATCGGGAGACGGCATGGCCACATACAGCACCCAGGAATTCAAGTCGGGACTGAAGATTATTCTTGACGGAGATCCCTACACTATCGTCGAGAATGAGTTCGTCAAGCCAGGCAAAGGCCAGGCCTTCAGCCGCGTTCGGGTTCGCAACCTCAAGACCGGACGTACCGTGGAGAAGACCTTCAAGTCCGGCGATTCGGTTGAGGCGGCCGATATCTTTGAGCAGACGATGCAGTACCTGTACGCCGACGGCGAGTTCTGGCACTTCATGCATCCGGAAACCTTCGAGCAGCACGCGGCTGACGCGGCCGCCGTAGGCGAGGCGGCGAAGTGGCTGAAAGAGGAAGACGATTGCCTGATTATGCTCTGGAACGGGGCGCCGCTGACGGTGGAACCGCCAAATTTCAGCGAACTGAAGATCACCGAAACCGATCCGGGCGTGAGAGGGGATACGTCGGGCGGCGGCACCAAGCCCGCAACGCTTGAGACCGGCGCCGTTGTGAAGGTCCCGCTGTTCGTCAACGAAGGCGAAATCGTCAAAGTGGACACCCGTTCAGGGGAGTACGTGTCCAGGGTCAAAGATTGACCGTCTCCGGGGCGGCGGAAGCGCTCCGCGGGGAGCCGGGCGCAGAATTGCGCGCCCTCAAGCTGCGTGCGGCGCTCAACGCGGCCATCCGAGGTTTCTTTGCCGACCGTGGCGTGCTCGAGGTGGAAACGCCGCTTCTGCAGCGCAGCGCCAATCCCGATCCAGCCATTGAGCCGGTGGCGGTCGCCGGTGGCGAAGGCT
The DNA here is from genome assembly GCA_039033415.1 of Pseudomonadota bacterium. NCBI lineage: Bacteria > Pseudomonadati > Pseudomonadota > Pseudomonadota bacterium. The sequence continues at coordinate 19,871 of JBCCCR010000033.1, forward strand.
ATCTGCGAACGTCCCCGGAGTTTGCCCAGAAGCGACTGCTTTGCGCCGGCAGCGGCCCAATCTATGAACTCGGGCGCGTGTTTCGCGCCGGCGAGGTCGGGCGCTATCACCACCCGGAGTTCACGATGCTGGAGTGGTATCGACCGGGCTTCGGGCTGGCCGAGCTGATCAGCGAAGTGGCTGAGCTGATCAACCTGTCGCTGCGGCTTGCCGGTGCCGAGGACCTGCCGGTAGTCCAGGTGCAATACGGTGATCTGCTCGAGCAGCACCTGGGCGCCAACCTGCCGGCCGACCTGGCTGGCCTGCGGCAGGCCTGCGTCACGTTTACCTCGATCGATGATGTGCGCGCGGTAGCGCTGAGTGACGACGAGTGTCTGGATTTGCTGTTTTCCGTTGCCGGTGAGGCGCTGCCGGTCGATCAGCTGACGTTCGTTACCCACTTTCCGGCAAAGCAGGCTGCACTCGCTCGCATCGACCCCACCGACCCAGCGGTGGCGCTGCGCTTCGAGGCTTTCGCCGGGGGCATGGAGCTGGCAAACGGCTACGATGAGCTGCGCTCCGCTTCGGAGTTGGCCCGCCGCTTTGCCGACGACAACCGGCGCCGGAAGGCCGCTGGGATGCAGCCGCTTCCGGTTGATCAGCAGCTGCTGGCAGCGCAGCGCAGCGGGCTGCCCGCCTGCAGCGGGGTGTCGATTGGCGTCGACCGCCTTCTCATGCTGATCGGCGGCTACGAACACCTGCACCAGGTACTGACCCTGGCGGAGCCTGAGCTGTGACCACGCCCGTTGACCTGCTCATCAAGCCGCAGTGGCTGCTGCCGATCGTTCCGCGGGCTGCCGTGCTGGAAGACCACGCGTTGGCCGTTCGGGCAGGCGAAATTGTTGCCGTGGGGCCGGTAGCACAGCTGGAACGGACGCTGGATCCCGCCGAGACGCTCGCGCTCCCGAATCAGGTGCTGATGCCGGGGCTGGTCAACGCGCACACCCACAGCGCCATGTCGCTGCTGCGGGGAGTCGGTGATGATCTGCCGCTCGAGGAGTGGTTAAACGAACGCATGTGGCCGGTCGAGGGTGCGCTGGCTGACGCTGACTTTGTCGGGTTAGGCACCGATCTGGCGCTGGCAGAGATGATTCGCGGCGGCATCACCTGTGCCAACGACATGTACTTCTTTCCGGACGTCGCGGCTCGCCGTGCATTGGCCAACGGGTTCCGGATGGCGGTTGGGATGATTGTGGTGGACTTTCCGACGCGCTGGGCCACCACGTCCGATGAGTATTTTCAGCGGGGGCTGGCGGTCCACGATGAGTTTCGGCGGGAATCGCTGATCACCACCATGCTGGCGGCTCACGCTCCCTACACGGTCGGTGACGAGAATCTGTCGAGGATCCGTACGCTGTCGAATCAGATGGATCTGAAGGTGCACATCCACCTTCACGAAACGGCGGTGGAGATTGAAAACTCGCGGCGCGACCTTGGCCTGCGGCCGTTCGATCGGGTGCGAAAGCTTGGGCTTGTCAACGAAAACCTGCTGGCCGTACATATGACGCAGCTTGAGCCCAACGAAATAGCGGCCTGCGCGGAGGCCGGGGTGTCGGTCTTGCACTGCCCCGAGTCCAATCTGAAGCTCGCCAGCGGCCTCTGCCCGGTGGAGGCGCTCCGCCAGGCCGGCGTCAACGTTGCGCTGGGCACCGACGGCGCCGCCAGCAACAATGATCTGGACATGTTCGGAGAGCTCCGAACCGCTGCGCTGGTCGGGAAGGTGGCGGCAGCGAGCGCTGTGGCGGTACCGGCCTGGTACGCGCTCGAGATGGCGACGATCAACGGCGCCATAGCGCTGGGCCTGGAGGAACAGATCGGTTCGCTGGAGGTTGGCAAGCGGGCCGACCTCATCAGCTTTGCGATGGAAGGGCCTGAACTGATGCCGTTGTTCGACGTTGTGTCTCAGCTGGTGTACGCGGGTAATCGCCGGCAGGTTCGGCACGTTTGGGTGGACGGTGCGCCGCTCTTGGCCGACGGCTCGCTGACGCGTGTGGACTTGCCTGCGCTAAAGAGCCGGGTCGAAGCGACTTCGCTCACCATTCAAACCATCCTGGACCAGGAGCAACCGAAATGACCAGCACCACATCGGCCGGGGGCGCGGAGCTCGCCGCCAATCATGATTTGGAGGAACTGGCGCGCTTCGACGCCGTGGCGGCGGGCTGGTGGGATCCGGAAGGCGACTTTCGCCCGCTGCATGAGCTCAATCCGGTTCGGTGCGCTTTTGTGACCGACCACGTGGGGGTCGACGGCCTCGCGGTGCTCGACGTGGGCTGCGGCGGCGGGTTGCTGAGTGAGGCCCTCAATGAGCAGGGGGCCGCCGTGACCGGCATCGATTTGTCGGAGGGCGCCCTCAAGGTGGCGCGGCTTCATCAGCACGAATCCGGCACGACGGTGGATTATCAGCTCAGCTCGGTTGAGGCGCTGGCCGAATCTCGGGCCGGCGAGTTTGACGTGATTACCTGCATGGAGATGCTCGAACACGTTCCTGACCCGGTGTCGGTGATCCGCGCCTGCACCGAGCTGCTCGCGCCGGGCGGCTGGCTGTTCGCCTCAACGTTGAACCGCACGCCGCAATCGTTTCTCCTGGGGATTGTCGCTGCGGAGTATGTGCTTGGGCTGCTGCCCCGCGGCACCCATCAGTACCGGCGGTTTATCAAGCCCTCAGAACTCACGCGCTGCGCGCGGCAGCAAGGGCTGGGCCTCGTTGATCTCCGCGGTATTGAGTACAACCCGCTTCGGCGCGCAGCGCGCCTCACCGAGAACCCGTCAGTGAATTACCTGGCCGCCTACCGCAAACCGCTGGCAGCGACATGAGCGCGTTTTCCAGGAGTGGCGCCGATGGATAGCAGCAAGATTGCCGCGGTGCTGTTCGACCTCGACGGTACGCTGGTGCACAGCGCACCCGATATGGTTGCAGCGGCTAACTGGCTGAGGGCGCAAGGCGGGCTGGAGCCCGTCGATGAGCCCTGGCTGAGTCAGTACGTGTCCAAGGGTGGCGCCGGTGTCGTCGGCGCCGCTTTTCCCGATGCCAGCGCGGTGGAACAGGCTGAGTTGCTAGGGCGGTTTCTGGCGCGCTATGGCGAAAACCTCAGCGAAAAAAGCGGCTTGTTTCCGGGCGTGGCGGATCTCCTGGCAAGGATCGAGTCGCGCAACTGGCCCTGGGGCGTGGTGACCAACAAAGCCTCCATTTACGCCGAGCCGCTGATGGACTCGCTGGGACTGAGGGTCCGCTGCGCCGCGCTGATCTGCGGCGACACGCTGCCGACCCGCAAACCGGCTCCGGATGGACTGCTGGAAGCCTGTCGCCGCATGGGTGTGGCGCCTGAATCGTGCGTCTACGTCGGTGACGATCAGCGGGATATCCAGGCGGCCCGAGCAGCAGGCTGCGCTGCAGTCGCCGCAGCCTACGGCTACTTTACGCCTGACGACCATCCCGTCACGTGGGGCGCGGACGCTGTAATCCAAGAGGCCCACGAACTGCCGGCGCTGCTCGGCCTGGCGCTGCCGTTCGGGGAATCTGTTTGACGGACTGGTGGGCGCAGCTCAGCTCCTCGGATCAGACGCTGCTACTGATGGTCCTGGCGTTTGCCTTGGGGTGTGGCCTCACCTATGCGGTGGTGGCGCTGCGGGCTGCCCGACGCAGCGCAGAACTGGAGGCAGAGATCGCCAAGCTTGCGGCCCAGGCTGAGGCCAGCCGGCAGTTGTCAGACGAACGCGAGCGTATCTTTGAAGACAGCCAGCAGCGGCTGGAAGCCAGCTTTTCTCTCTTGTCGGGCCGGGCGCTGAAGCGCAACGCCGAGTCTTTTATGCGCCTGGCCGAGGAACGCTTTCGCCGGCATCAACAGCAGGCTGACAACAGCTTCGGCCAGCACCAGCAGGCGCTCAACGAGCTGGTGAAGCCCATCAGCGAAACGTTGCGCAGGTCCGAGGCCCAGATCCGGGAGCTGGAGAAGGAGCGCCGTACCGCGTTCAGCTCGCTCGAGAAACACCTGGCGCTCATGACCCAGGACCAGCAGACGCTGCAGGCTGAAACGCGCAATCTGGTGCAGGCGCTGAGGCGTCCGGAAGTTCGTGGACGCTGGGGAGAAATGACCCTGCGCCGGCTGGTGGAGCTGGCCGGCATGGTGGATCGCTGCGATTTCACCGAGCAGGTTTCGGTGCAGGGGGATCAGGGCCAGCTCAGGCCGGACATGGTGATTCACCTGCCGGACCAGCGAGACATTGTGGTCGACGCCAAAACGCCGCTCGATGCCTACCTGACCGCACAAGCGGCCAGCGATCCGCAGGCGCGCGAGACCGCGCTGCAGCAGCACACCCGAAACGTGCAGGCCCGGGTGAGGCAGCTCGCGGACAAAGCGTACTGGGAACAGTTCAGCAACAGCCCGGACTTCGCTGTGCTGTTCATCCCGGGTGAGCAGTTTCTGGCGGTGGCGCTGGAGCGCGACGGCCAGCTCCTCGAGGAGGCGCTCAGGCAGCGGGTCATCCTGGCAACGCCTACCAGTCTGGTGGCGCTGCTTCGGGCGATCGCTTTTTCCTGGCGCCAGGTGGCGATGATCGAAAACGCGGGTGAGATCCGCCGCCTGGCCGAGACCTTTCAGAAGCGTGTCGGCATCTTCTCTGAGCACTTTGCCAAGCTGGGAAAAGCCCTGGGCAACAGCGTGGATCACTACAATCGGAGCGTCGGATCCCTCGAACGCCAGGTGCTGCCGTCAGCCCGCAGGCTGACGGAACTGGGCGTTGAAGAACGGCGTGAGATTCAGAACCCTGCGGCCGTGGAGTCGCCGGTGCGTCAGCCGGAAAGTGCGAAGGAGATAAGGGCTGCGGACACGGTCGCAACGCGTGCTGAACCCGAGTCGGGCGACACCGGTCGTGACTGACGCGGTGGACTATTACCTTGATGATCGCCTGCGGCGTAACGTCCCAGAGCTCCTCCTGACGCGGGTGTTTGTACCGCCGGCGCTGCAGCGCGCGGTCGCCGCCCAGTTTTTGCTCCTCGACGAGCTGAGCGAACTGACGGTCATTCGGGAGACGGGTGTCGCGATGACCAAAATGACGTGGTGGTTTGAGGAGTGGAAGCGGCTCCGGGAGGGTGCGCCCCGACACCCGGTCACCAAGAGCCTCCTGGCGGACGTTGCTTTGCTGGGTCTGCCGGTGCACGCGTCCCCCAAGGACAGCGATAAAAGCTATGCCTGGCCGAAGCTCGACGGTCCGTTGTCGGTTGTCGCGGCGATCCTGCAGGGTCAGACCCCGGCGGATCGGTCGGAGCTCCAGCAATGGCTGGCGGACTTTGCAGCGCCTTTGGCAGCTCTGGAACCTCAGCAGGAATCAACCCCGGCGGGCGAGTCACTCGCAGCAGCCTGGCAAAACGTAGTGCTGCTCGGGTGGGTAGCCAAGCTACCGAAGCTGTCGGAGCTGGGACGCGCTCCCTGGCCGCTCGACCTGACGGCTCAGACGCAGCTCCGGCGGGCGGAGCTCAAAGAGCAAGAACATCAGTCGGCCGCGGCTCGTCACCTTTGGCAACACGGTGGTGGTGAGGAAGGCGTCGGCCGTTTCGGGGCCGGCCATGCGGGTGTCTATCTCGCGGTCGCCGAGAGAACCGTGCTGGCGCGGGCTACGGGTCAGCCGGAGGCTGGGCGCTGGCGTCAGCTTATGACGGCCTGGCGGGCCAAGCGGCGAAGCCTGAAGTCGGGTGATTAATGCGATCGCCATCGCGAACTATCGTTCGCTGCTGGATTTCTCCGTGGCCCTGGGCCCGCTCAACGTCATCACCGGGCCTAACGGATGCGGGAAATCCAATGTTTACCGGGCGTTGCGGCTGCTCGCTGAGACCGCGCACGGGGGTGTAATCCAGTCGCTGGCCCGAGAGGGCGGCCTGCCGTCCACCTTCTGGGCCGGCCCCGGCACCATTTCCCGCGGCATGCGGGCGGGGGAGGTCCCGGTACAGGGCACGGTGAGTGACGGCCCCGCGCGGCTGCGGCTGGGTTTTGCCGGCGAAGACTTCGGCTACACCATCTCGCTGGGCCTGGTTCCGCCCGGCAGTCTCGGGCCTACGGCTTTCGAGCTCGACCCTGAGATCAAGCGTGAGACCATCTTCAGCGGAGCCTTCTATCGGCCTTCGGCTGCGCTTGTCGACCGCACGGCGGCGATCGCCAAGGTGCGGCAAGGGCGGAGCTGGCAGGTGGTGGCGCAGCACCTGCCGATGTTTGAAAGCCTGTTCAACCACCTGGCCGATCCGAGTCAGGCGCCGGAGGTGCTGAGGGTCCGGGATGCCGTCGGCGGTTGGCGCTTCTACGACCATTTCCGGGCGGATGCTGAGGCGCCGGCCCGGCAGGCGCAGCTCGGCACCCGCACCACCGTGCTGGACGACGAGGGCAGCCAGCTGGCCGCGGCGCTGCAGACGATTCGCGAGATCGGGGACGATGACGCGCTAGACGAGGCCATTGACGACGCATTTCCTGGCGCGAAGCTCGACATTGACGTGTCGAGCGACCACCGTTTTGCTGTCAGCCTGCACCAGCCGGGTCTGCTGCGGCCACTCAGTGGGCTGGAGCTGTCCGACGGGACGCTGCGGTTTCTCTTGTGGGTGGCGGTGCTGCTGACCCCGCGGCCCCCGCCACTGATTGTCCTCAACGAACCGGAAACCAGTCTGCACCCCGACCTGCTGCCCGCGCTGAGCCGACTGATCCGACGGGCTGCGGAGCACAGCCAGCTGATTGTGGTGTCGCACGCAACACGGCTGGTGGCCGGGATCGAGAAAGACGAGAGATGCCACAGCATCGCGCTCGACAAGCATTTGGGTCAGACCCAGGTGCTGGGTCAGGGGATGCTCGATGAGCCTGCCTGGGAGTGGCCTGACTAGTTTCCGACTGCAGCGCGCAGAAAAACTCCGTTTTTCAACACGCTGCTAGTCCGTCATGCGGGGTGTCTGTCGCTTCCGCTAGCGGGTCAGGGCTTGCTCTCGCAGGGCCGGGCTCGCCGAGGGCGGCAGGGTACCAGCAGCTCCGGGTCGACACGCTCCTTGCCCCAGTTCATGCGCCAGTCCAGATGTGGGCCCGTCACCCGACCGGTCGCGCCGATGGTGGCGATAACCTCCCCCTGCTCAACCCGTTGACCCACCTCAACGTCAATCTGGTCGAGATGCAGGAATGTCGAGCTAAGCCCGTGCCCGTGATCGACAATCAGCGTGCCGCCGGAGTAGTACATGTCAGGGTGGGCGAGGGTTACCGTACCCGCCGCCGGAGCCAGCACCGGACTGCCGGTTGGCGCGGCGATGTCGATACCGTAATGCGGTCGACGAGGCTGGCCGTTGAGAATCCGCTGCGACCCGTACACGCCGCTGATGCGACCTTCGGCAGGCCAGATGAATCCATCGCTGAAATCATCTCGCAGTTCGCGCAAGGCCCGCGCGGTACGCACCTGAGCGTTGTCGTCGGCAATTCGCTGCCGGACAGAATCGGGCGGCGTCACCTTGGCCGGGGGCAAACCGTCGATCCGTTCGATCGCGTAGTCGCGGCGTGCAATGGCCAGCGTCTGACGGCTCCGCTTGCCGTCGGGCAGCGTCACCTCCAGCACCGCCTTAGCGGCAGCATCTCGCCCGAAGCCCAGCAGGAACTGGCCCTGTGGACCGACCGGCACGACCTCACCGTCCAACATCACGCTCGCGCCTACCTCGGTTTGGCCAAAAAGCACCGCACCCTGGGTCAGCGGCCCGGCTAGCCTGTAGCCCGCGTTGTCGGATGCCGGATTCATCTGCTGCGGTAGGAGCCAGCCGAGAAGGAGCAGGGTCGATAGGTTCATGAGTGTCTCAAGGTCGCCGTGTTAAGAGATAGTGGCCGATTAGCGCCACTGGGCTCGTCGTCGACGCGTAGCTTAGGCGGGTCAGGTCGTCGCCGCAAACCTCACCATGACGCCCTTGCGGGAAGCGAGCGTCGCGCGATACCCAAGTGATGCTCAGTGGGGAATAATGGGCGACCGCTGCCCGCACATTTCCCAAGGTAAACCCACTTTTGAGTCAGGTACTGCTTGCGATCGATACCGCCACCGAGGCGTTCTCCGTGGCCCTTTCACAAGGAATGGAGCTTCGGGAGCTGTTCACGGTGGCGCCCCGGCAGCACGCCAGCTGCTTGCTGCCGATGGTCGATGATCTGCTTAGTGAAGCGGGCTTCACAATGGCCCGCGTCGACGCGATTGTCGTCACCCGAGGTCCTGGGTCGTTCACGGGCGTGCGGATCGGCATTGCCGCGGCGCAGGGGCTGGCCCTGGGTGCCGACAAAGGACTCATCCCCGTATCGACGCTGCAGTCGCTCGCGCTCAACGCGTCGTTGGAAGCCGATCAGCCCCGTGTCGCCGCGCTGCTTGACGCCCGGATGAACCAGGTTTACGCCGGCGCCTTTGAGTTTCAGCAGTCTGTGGGAAAGCCTGTCATCGAGGAGCAGGTGTGTAATCCGACTGAGCTGACCCTGCCGGCCGGCGACTGGCTGTTGGCCGGACCGGGAGCGGGTGCCTACGGTGAGGAACTGCGGGTGGCGTTGGGTAGCGAGGACCGGGTGGCCGGAGAACTCATCGACTGTTACCCCTCCGCCCAAGCAGCGCTGCATATTGCGCGCGAGCTTGGCGCGGCGGCCGTGGCGCCCGAGGCGATCGAGCCGGCGTATCTTCGCGCGGCTGTCAGGTAAGCAGCAGCGTTCCCAGACCGAGGATAGACACAAAGCCGACCACGTCGGTGACCGTGGTGAGGACCATGCCGCCGGCCAGGGCGGGATCGATGGACATGCGCCGGAGCACAATGGGCACAAACACGCCGGAGGCGGCGCCCGCCAGCAGGTTCAGAAAGATGGCCGTTGCCACCACCATCGCCAGGGTGCCGTCCTTAAACCAGAAAACGGCGACCAGCGCGATCACCAGCGCCCACAGCAGGCCGTTGAGAAAGCCGACCGCCAGCTCCCGATTGAGCAGGGCAACCGTGTTGCCGGTACCGACCTGGCCCAGCGCCATCCCGCGGACTATCAGCGTCAGGGTCTGCGTGCCCGCGATACCGCCCATCGACGCCACTGCGGGCATCAGAAACGCGAGCGCGACAACCCGCTCGATGGTAGCGCCGAAGATGCTGATGAAATAGGAGGCAAACAGCGCGGTCACCAGATTGAGGCCCAGGAACACCGCCCGCCGCCGAGAGCTGGCCAGCACGGGCGCAAACATGTCGTTTTCTTCGTCCAGGCCCGCCATCGCCAGCACGTTGTGCTCGGCTTCCTCCCGGATCACGTCCACGACATCGTCGATGGTGATGGTGCCGACCAGCTGGTTGCGATCGTCCACCACCGGCGCCGTCACCCAGTCCTGGTGTTCGAACGCTGTCGCCACCTCGTTGGCCGGCGTGTTGACCCCGATCGCCGGAACCTCGCTGTCCAACACTTCGCGGACGCTGAGCTGCGGGTCTTTGGTCAGCAGGTCGGTCAGAGCGAGGCGGCCGATGTAGTGGCCGTAGCGATCGATCACAAAGAGGTGGTCGATCAGAGCCGGCATGCTGTCGCGCCGCCGCAGAAAACGCAGCACCACGTCGAGCGAGACATCCGCACGGACCGTGATGACCTCTGGATTCATCATGCCGCCGGCACTGTCTTCGGCATACAGCAGCACCTGTTCCAGGCGCTCCCTGTCCTCCCGGTCCATCACCGTGAGCACCTGCTCGGTCACTTGATCCGGCAGGTCGTTGATGATGTCGGCGAGGTCGTCGAGCTCCAGCTCGGTGGTCGCCTGGACCAGCTCAGCGTCCTCGGTGGACTCGATGACCGAGGCACGCACCTCGTCGTTCAGATGAACGAGAATTTCACCGTCCAGCGTCGCGTCGGTCAGATCCCAGACGACGGCCCGTCGATCAGGCGGCAGCGACTCGAGCAGATCGGCAATTTCCCCGGCAGAGAGGGCCTTGAGGATGCGTTTGACGGGCTGGAGGCGGCCGCTGCGCAGCGCGTCGTTCAGCAGCTGCAGCTGCTGCTCGGACTTCTCTCTGCGAACGTATTCAGCCATCTGGACGGCCCCTGGCCCCAAGTCGAGCAGGGATTGTCCGTGAAAACTCGATCGGGGTCACGCCCCGCGCGGCTTGCCGTGACCGGCGGCTGGTGTGGTGCCTACGCCTCGTTTAGCTCTCGTACGAGAGCCGCAATCCGCGCGGGGTGGGATGCGCGCATGATGCGTCGCGTTAGGGCACTGATTTCCGAGAGGTCCGTACCGTTGACCACCTGCCTGACCTCGAGCAGCCGGGCCGGAGAAACGCTGAAGTCGCGCAGTCCCAGGCCGAGGAGCAGCCGTGTGTAGGTGGTGTCGGCCGCCATCTCGCCACACAGCGACACGGGCGTACCAACGGCCGCGGCGGCGTCCAGTGTGAGCTGTAGAAGCTTGAGAACCGCGGGGTGGAGCGGATCGTAAAGGTAGCCAACCTGCTCATCGATACGGTCGATCGCCAGCGTGTACTGGATCAAATCGTTGGTGCCGATCGACAGGAAATCCAGATTCTTGGCAAACGTGCGGGCGGATAGCGCGGCAGCCGGAACCTCAATCATGCCCCCAAGCTGGTACCGGCCAACCGGCACGTCTTCGGCCTTCAGGTCGCGCTCGGCCTGCTGGACCAGCGCTTTGACCTGAAACAGTTCCTGGGTGTTGCAGAGCATGGGGATCAGAATGTTAACCGGGCCCAGCGCAGTCGCGCGGAGAATGGCGCGAAGCTGACACAGGAACATCTCCTGCTCGCTGAGGCAGAGCCGCACGGCCCGGAGTCCCAGGGCCGGGTTGATCAGAGAACTTTCGGGCGCTCGGACCGAGTCCACCTGTTTGTCGGCCCCCAGGTCCAGCGTTCGGATGGTTGTTGCGCCGTCACCCAGTTTGCCGACCAGCGCGGCGTAAGCCTGAAACTGTTCCTCTTCGTCCGGCGGCGTTTGCCGATTGAGGAACAGGTATTCGGTACGGAACAGCCCAACTCCCTGCGCCCCGTTGAGCTTGGCCAGAGCCATGTCCTCCGCAAGGTCCACGTTGGCCTGGAGTCGGATCGGACACCGGTCGACCGTTTGTGTGGGCTGGCGCCGCACCTGCTGCAGCAACGACTGCCGCGCCGACTCCTGGCGAAGCTTCTCCCGGTAGTGGCGCTGCACGGTGCGACCCGGATCGGCCAGCGCGACGCCTCGCTGGCCGTCAAGCACCAGCAGATCACCTTCGCTGATCAGTCTGGGGGCGTGGCGAAGTCCCATCACGGCCGGCATTTTGAGACTCCGCGCGAGAATGGCCGTGTGGGAGAGCGGACCGCCGTGTTCGGTCACCAGGCCAGCGATGCCCTCCTGATGAAGCAGCAGAAAGCTGGCTGGATCGACGTCTTGTGCGACCAGCACCAGACCCCGGTAGTGACCGCCCACGTACTCGTCGGCAGCCTCAGCGGCGAGCTGACTGAGGACCCGGCCGATCACCTGGTCCACGTCATTCGCCCGACTGCGGATGTAGGGGTCTTCCATTTCCTCGAACACCGCTTTCAGCCGGTTGCACTGCACGTTGATCGCCCACTCGGCGTTGCACTGCTGCTCGGCGATGATGTCAGCCGGCGCGTCAGCGATCGAGGTGTCCTCGAGCATCAGTACGTGGATATCGAGAAATTCGGTGACCTCAACCGGCGTATCCGCCGGAAGCTGGCGTCGGACACGCCGTAGATCTTCGCTGGCCCGACCGACGGCCAGGCGGAATCGGCGCACCTCACGGTCAACCTGATCGGGTTCGATCGGGTGCTCCTGCGTGTCCAGCCGCCGCCCCCGGACCACGTGGGCCCGACCGATGGCAATGCCAGAAGAAACACCGGTGCCGTAGATCGCTAGCGCCATAGACCTCCCTGGGAGGGGCGCTCACGACAAGTCCTGCTGGAAACTTCCCCGGGACGCGAATGCGCCGCTATTGAGCCTCTCCGAAACGGTTGTTGATCAGATCCGTCAGTGCCGCCAGGGCCTCGTCAGCATCCTCTCCCGTCGCCTCGAGAGTGACGCTGGTGCCTTTGGCGGCTGCCAGCATCATAACACCCATGATCGACTTGGCGTTGACCTGACGTTCGCCGTTGCCGATCCGCACGTCGCTGGAAAAGCTGCTAGCTGTTTTTACGAGCCGAGCCGCGGCCCGGGCATGCAGGCCGAGCTGGTTGCAAATTTCGACGGTGATTTCAGGCATGGTTCGTGGGCCCCAAGTTAATACGGGTCGGGCGGTTGGTTGCCGCTGAAGATCGACCGCTGGCCGCCGCTGACCATGTGGCTGGCCAGTTCGTCGGGGCTTAAGCTCGCGTAGTTGTGACCCCGCAGCAGCATGGCGAGGTTCAGTCCGTGAACCACGGGTCGTCCGTCGGCGACGCGGTGGGCGATGTTACTCGGCGTGGCGCCGAAAACGTCGGTCAGGATCACCGAGTCGGACCCCAGGTCGTCACACAGGCTACGAGCCTGCTGCTCCACCATCGCCGGGTCTGCGTCGGGTTCCACGCCCAGCACGCGAATCGTGAGTCCCAGCGTGCCGATCACGTGTCGAGCCTGCGCGATGAGGCAGGCGCCGAGGTCCCCGTGGGTGATCAACAGCAGGCTGCTCACAGCAGCTCCCGGTGATAGGTCAGCACATGGTCGCGGCGCTTGCCGAAGTGATCGGCGATGGCGTCAGCGACGTAGACCGACCGGTGTTTACCGCCGGTGCAGCCGATGCCCACCGTGAGGTAGCTTCGGTTGTCGGCCTCGAACTGCGGCAGCCATCGCTCGAGGCATGCGCAGTAGTCCGCGACCAGATCCTCCACCTGGGCGTGACCGGCAAGGAAGTCTTTGACCTCCTGCTGGCGGCCGGTGAGTGGCCGCAGGTGCAGTTCCCAATGAGGATTGGGCAGGCAGCGCACGTCAAAGGCAAAGTCCACGTCCGGCGGAACGCCCCGTTTGAACGCAAACGACTCGATCAGCAGCACCGTGGGGCGGCTGCCGGCTCCCAGCTCGTTGCAGATCTCGCGACGGAGCTGGTGCACGCTCAGCTGGCTGGTGTCGAGCGTAAAGTCGGCGTGTTCAGCGACAGGCATCAGCAGCTCCCGCTCGCGAGCGATATCTTCAGCCAGCGACTGGTCCGCATGGTGCAGCGGATGGGGGCGGCGGGTTTCGGAATAGCGTTTCAGCAGGGTGGCGTCGTCAGCCGTCAGAAAAAAGATGCTGGTTTTGGGGTGAGCCTGGCGAGTTGCGGCAAGCGTATCGCCCAGCGTTCTCAGGCTCTGTCGCTGGCCGCGAACGTCCAGACCCAGGGCAATTTTTGGCAGGGGTTCCGGCCGTCCGAAGTTGTGCTCCAGCAGCGCGTCGATCAGCCCGAGCGGCAGATTATCGATGCAAAAATAGCCCAGGTCTTCGAGCGTTGTCATCGCCACGGACTTGCCGGAACCGGACAGGCCGGTCACGATCACAAGCTCCGAGCTGGGTTCCTCGTCCGGATTGGGACTCATGATTGATCCTTTAGCGCCTGCTGGTGTCGTTTGAGAAATTCATCGGCGGCGTCATAGCCACTCATCTTAAGACCGTGATTTCGCACCGCAGCTTCCACCAATACCGCCAGGTTTCTGCCGGGCGCTACCGGAACGGTGATCTGCGGTATGCCGATGCCCAGGATTTCGCGTTCGCTTTGTTCACCTCGCAGGCGGTCCATCTCCGTATGGCGGATGGCTTCAGCGTCCATCAGGCGAAGATGGATAATCAGCCGCAGGTACTTGTTTGCGATGATCGCGCTATCGCCAAACATGGCGCGAACGTTGAGGACGCCGAGCCCTCGAACTTCCAGACAATCGCGCAGCAGCGGTGGACAGGTGCCGTCGATCACGTCGGGGCCGATCAGCGTCATATCGGGCGCGTCGTCCGCCACGAGGCGATGGCCGCGCGTGATCAGCTCCAGGGCCAGCTCACTTTTGCCTGCCCCGCTGTCGCCGGTAATGAGCACTCCCAGGCTGAATACCTCCATAAACACGCCGTGCACCGAGGTATTTCGAGCCACCCGGCGTGACAGCATGTGCTGCAGGTGGCTGACCAGCTCGACGCCTGCCGCGGAAGAGGCCCACAGGGGTGTCCCGGACTCTTCCGCAGCCTCCCTCAGATCATCGGGCAGGGGCAGCGAGTCGCTGACCAGAACCGCCATGGGATCGTTGGCTACAATGCGCGCGATGGTCTCCCAGCGCTGCCGAGCTTCCAGCGTATCGAGATACGCGACTTCCTCAGCACCGAGAATTTGAATGTTGTTGGGATGAATGACGTTCAGGAAGCCCGCCAGCGACGGCCTGGGGCCCTCGGTCGCCTGGCTCGCCAAGGCGCGCTCCGTGCCGCTCCGTCCAGCCGCCCAGGTCAGACTAAAGCGATCCTTTAGCGCGGCAAAAATCTCGCCCGAGGTGATGCGCCCATTCATCAGGCGGAGGTTAGTGTCCTGTCACGTTCATTTGTTGAGTTTCAGCGCGTGTCCACAAGGCCCTGGGGTCAGTGGTCCGTGCGGCGTGGCTGTCACTTCAGCGAGCGTGTCAGGCGTCAGGCCAAGGCGATTCGTCGGGGTCATAGCCCTAGCTATGGCCTCGGCGGGTCAACGCCGGCATGGCGCCTGACGCGCTCGCACTGCGGGTCCACCGCTGGGCCCGCCTGGCCGCGTTGCGAGCCTTGCCAAGGGCTACGGCCATTGCCTGCGGCTCGCGCCTTGCCAGACGGGCCCAGCGGATGGACTGAAGCGACAGCCACACCGCACGGCCCACTAAGCGCGAGCCGCCGGCCAGGGTGGTTCCCTGGCCAAGGTTCGCAACGCCGCTCTTTGCCTTGTGGGACGCGCCCTTCTTCATTTCTTGGGGGAGCCCCCTTGGGACCAATAACCGCGTTGCATCGCTTGCCAAGGGCGTCGGCCATTGCCGGCGCGATGCGCCTTGTTCTTGGCGCCCAACGGGGCTCTGAAATGCAACCAATTAACGTGACAGGACACTAGACCTGCTGCATTTCCCAGGATTCAAGCAATTCCATGACGTGCTCCGGGCTGTCGGCGGCCCGGAGCTGGTCGCGCCGCTCGGCGTCATGGAACGTTTCGGCGACCAGCGCGAGTAGCTTCAGGTGCTGGTCTTCGTGAGATTCCGGCACCATCAGAGCAAACACTAGATCGACGGGCTTGCCGTCGCTGCTGTCGAAGTCCACCGGGTCGTGCAGCTTCAGCAGGCAGCCCGCCGCCGCCGGCAGCTCGGCCAGGCGGCAGTGGGGCAGGGCCACACCTTGCCCTAACGCCGTGGTACCGATGCGCTCTCGCGCGCAGAGCCCGGAATATACGGTCCGCTCTTCGATGCCCTCGGCGGCGGGATAAAGCGACGCGGCGGCGACCTCCAGAACCCGCTTTTTGCTCCTGGCCTTAACGTCAATAGCGATACGCTCAGGGTTGATCAGATCCGATATCAGCATGGCAGATGCCTTTCTTCGCCTTATTTTTCGATTTGCCGCTGAAGCGAACGGTCAGTTTGTGCCCATAGATTTCAGCGGCACGTCGCCACTGTGGTCCCGCAGTTTCTCTTTGTACTTGATGACCTGTCGATCGAGACGGTCGACCAGCATGTCGATGGAGGCGTACATGTCTTCGGATTGTGCGTCGGCAAAAAACTTTTTGCCGCTGCCGTTGAGGGTCGCCTCAGCGTGCTGCTGATGACGGTCAACGCCTAGGATGACGTGCACATCGAGCAGGTGATCGAAGTGTTTCACCACCCGCTTGAATCGGCTCTCTACCTTCTTGCGAAGGGCCGGCGTGATATCGATATTGCGTCCGGTGAGATTGATTTGCATGACACGCTCCTCCTTTGGAAGTTACATCAACCGCTTACGTCGGGATGATGAGGGAATGTTCAGCGCTTCTCGGTACTTGGCGACCGTGCGCCGGGCAACGTCGATGCCCTGGTCGTTCAGCAGCTGAGCGAGCTTGCTGTCGCTGAGTGGCTTGGCCGGCGGTTCACCCTCAACCAGTCGATTGATCATGGCCTGGATGGCGGTTGCCGACATCTCTCCGCCGTCGCTGGTGCCGACATGGCTGGAAAAGAAATACTTGAATTCAAAGATCCCCCGCGGGGTGACCATGTACTTGCGCGTTGTCACCCGAGACACCGTCGACTCGTGCATATCGATGGTATCGGCCACTTCGCGCAAAACCAGAGGCTTCATCGCCTCCGGGCCCAGCTCGAAGAAATCCGACTGGTATCGGACGATCGCGTTGGCCACCTTCAGCAGGGTTTCGTTTCGCGCCTCCAGGCTCTTGATCAGCCAGCGGGCCTCCTGCAGCTGGCCCCGGAGATAGTTCGAGTCTTCTTTGCTGGCTTTGCCGATCATGCCTGCATAAAAATCGTTGACCCGCAGCTGCGGCATGGTGTCTTCGGGCAGCCGCGCAATCCACACGCCGGCGCGTTTTTCGACCACCACGTCCGGGGTTACGTATTCGGTCGGGGTCGATGAGAAATGGGCGCCCGGGCGCGGCTCCAGCGATCGGACCAGCTCGATGCCCTGACGCAGCTGGTCATCGGTCAGCGACAGCTTGCGCCGCAGTCCGACGATGTCCTGCTTGGCGAGCAGGTCCAGGCCTTGGTCGACAATCTTGCTGGCGACCCTGAGGCCGCTCGTATCGTCGGCCAGTGTCGCCAGCTGAATCGTCAGGCATTCCTGGAGTGAACAGGAGGCGGCACCGAGCGGATCAAAATGCTGAAGCCGGTGACGCATCGCCTCCACCTCGTCACTTTCCACCTCCCACTCCGGCAGCAGACTCATACGAATCGCTTCAACCGTTTCGGTGAGGTAACCATCGTCGCCAATCGCGTCGATGATCGCCACGCCAATGGCCACATCTCGCGGCAGGGCATGACTCAGGTTGAGTTGCCAAAGCAGGTGTTCGGCCAGCGTGTCCTGGTCGCTGTCAGCGAAGTCCATGGGTCTGTCGCTGAAATCGCCGCTGCTGCGGGTGGTGCCGGTAGTGGACGCCGCGTAACGCTCCTCATAGAGGATGTTATCCGTATCAGCGTCCACGTCGGGACCGGCGTCGGGCTGCGTATCGGGTGTGGTGAAGGCGTCTTTTTCCGCGTCAACACCGATCTCATCGGTGGCGGTGGCCTCGACGGTGCGCTCATCGATCGTCGCGCGATCGCCGGCGTTATCGTCCGCCCCGGCCGCCGACGTGAGCTCCAGGTCTTCGCGCTCGAGCAGGGGGTTGGTTTCCAGCGCTTCCAGGAGCTGGGTTTCGAGTTCCTGAGAAGAGAGCTGCAGCAGTTTGATGGCCTGCTGCAGCTGAGGCGTCATGTTGAGCTGTTGCCCGAGACGCAGTTGTAGGGCGGGTTTCAACGTATCTGTGCCTGAAGACCGTTCAAAGGGCTACGCCACTGAATCGGTAATGCCACGTATCAAGACGGGCTTGCGAATCCATTTTATGCCTCGCTACCGCACTTGCCTAGTACATGGCTTGTAAAGAACCGTGTCGGAAACCTGCCGGAATTTTTGCCCGTGAACGATCACAGGTTGAAATCCTGACCCAGATAAACGTCGCGCACCTGCTTGTTGGCCAACACGTCAGCCGGTGACCCTTCGGCAAGCACTTTGCCTTCGCTAAGAATGTAGGCGCTATCGCAGATCTTGAGCGTTTCCTGCACATTGTGATCGGTAACAAGCACGCCGATACCCCGCGCCTTCAGATGATTGACGATGCGCTGGATTTCGTTGATGGAGATCGGATCAACACCGGCAAAAGGCTCGTCCAGCAGCATGTAGCGCGGCGCGGCAGCCAGTGCTCTGGCGATCTCAACGCGCCTTCGTTCGCCGCCGGAGAGCGTAATGCCCTTCTGACCCGCCAGGTGTCCAACCTGAAGCTCGTCGAGCAACTGTTCGAGTTCAGCGCGGCGGTCACCTCGGCTGAGCCCCTTGCGCAGCTGCAGGATCGCCATGATGTTGTCCCGAACGCTGAGCTGCCGAAAGATCGACGGTTCCTGGGGCAGGTAGCCGATGCCGAGGTGCGCTCGGCGGTTCATGGGCATACCCGTGATGTCCTGTTCGTCGAGCCAGATGGTTCCCGAGTCGCAGCGGACCAGACCCACCATCATGTAAAAGCAGGTGGTTTTGCCGGCGCCGTTCGGGCCCAGCAGGCCGACCGTTTCACCCTGGCGAACGGTGACCGAACAGCCGTCGACCACGGCGCGTGATTTGTACGTTTTGGACAGGGTGTCCGCGCGGAGAATCGACATCAGCCGGGTTGAGAAGCGTTAGAGGCTGGCGTCAGCCGTCCGCCGGCTTCTGCGGCGGGGTGTAGATAAACAGCACCGGTTTGTCGCTGTTGCCACCGGCATCGAGCTGCTGTGTATTCAGATCGTAGTTGATTGTTTCAGCCCGCATCTCGTCACCGGCCTTACGGACTTGAGCCTGGCCGATGAGCGTGACCTTTTCGTCCTGCAGGAAGTAGTCGATACGCTCAGCCCGGCCGTCGAGCGGACTGCCGTCGTCCAGCTCTTCGCGCCAGCGCGCCGGTTCGGTCTCTTTGCCGATAATCTCGATGCGCACCAGCGCCCCCTTGTCGTCGCGAAACACCCGGGCGCTGTCGCTGGTGATTGTCAGACTGCCCTGGGTCAGCTCGAAGCCCCGGCTGAACTCAACGACGCCCGCGTTTTCCGTCGACCGTCCAGCCCGGAACTCTGCGCGCTGGTTACGATCCTCGGTACGAGCCCAGGCGGCAGCACTGATCAGGCTGGCGCAGAGCAGAAGCACAGAACGCTTTTTCATGTCAGCTCGGTGGTTCATAAAAGCCTTTGACCTGGCTGAGTATATCGAACTGCTGGCGAGACAGGTCTACTTCAAATCCCACTCCCTCAGACCGCATGTCCGCGCGAATGACTTCGACGGCCGCCTCGGAACTGGCGAGATTCTCCTGCGGCAGCACGGTGACGTCGGAGGTGTTGACAATGGTCAGTGGCGCTTGTTCCGAAGCCAGCTTAACTGGCCCCGGCAGCCAGATTTCATCTCCCTCCCGGTTGATCCAGGCGCTGTCCGACTGCATCTGCCAGGTGACCTCGCCAGCCTCAAAGAGCGTCAGGTGCGGCGTGGTGATCGTGACCGACTCGTCCTCTTGATTCTTTTCAAGATAGGGAGACTGAACGCGGAAGCTTGGTCGGCCGCTTGGATCCATCACCAGCAGATCAAATTCCTCCAGCAGATAATCCGACCGCGCGGCGGGCAAAGTCTCCACTTCCTCGGGCTCGCGAAGGCTCGACGCCAGCCAAAACGTGAACGTCAGCCCCAGGGCCGCAGCAACAAAGCGGGTACGGGACTGCAACGGCCGTCGTCAGCCGGCGGCGCCGGTCGGCATGATGAGGTCGCATACGTCCCGGACCGCTCCACTCCCGCCGGGACGGGGCGTCACCCAGTGTGCAACCGCCAGCGCGCTGGCGTGGGCGTTGGGTACCGAGATGGCCAGCCCGGCGCGCTCCAGGGCGGGCACATCGATCAGGTCATCACCCACATACGCGGTTTCGGACAGTTCGACGCCAGCGTCATCCGCCATGGCGGCGAGCGCC
Organism: Pseudomonadota bacterium; assembly: GCA_039033415.1. NCBI lineage: Bacteria > Pseudomonadati > Pseudomonadota > Pseudomonadota bacterium. The sequence goes on from JBCCCR010000033.1 coordinate 39,483, forward strand.
GGGCCCTTGTCGTCGCAGCCCGCCACCAGTCGGGTGATACCGAGCTCCGCCATGCGGTGGTTGACGATCGGGTTGTCTCGGCCGGTGATGATGCCGACGAGCGTTCCTGCGCGCATGAGGTGTTTGAGGCCGAGGCCATCCTGGGTAAAGAACGCCTTCAGCTCGCGGCCAGCTTCGTCATAGTAAAGGCGGCCGTCGGTCATGACGCCATCGACGTCAAACACGGCGAGGCGCACGGCGGTCGCTCTGCGCTGAACCGCCTCCGGCACCGCGGCCGTCACGTCAGACGACTCCGGCTCGCAGCAGGTCGTGAATGTTCAACGCGCCGACGAGCTGGCCGTCTTCTTCGACCAGCAGGCTCGAGATGCCATGACGTTCCATCAGCTGCGCGCCCTCGACGGCCAGCTTGCTGGGCTCGATGGTGATGCCCTGAAGGGTCATCACCTCCCTGACCGGGACCTGGCGAATGTCGCCCCCGCGATCCCACGTTCGACGAAGGTCACCGTCGGTAAAGACCCCGAGCAGCTGGTCGTGCTCGTCGACCACGGCGGTCATACCAAAACCCTTGCGGGTCATTTCATCGACGACCGCCGGCAGCACGGTGTCGGCGGGGACTCTGGGAATCTCGTCGCCGACGTGCATCAGATCACTGATGTGCACCAGGAGGCGCCGGCCGAGCTGGCCGCCGGGATGGGAGCGCGCAAAGTCTTCCTGCGTGAAGCCACGCGCGTGCAGCAGCGAGATGGCTAGCGCGTCACCCATCACCAGGGCAGCGGTAGTACTCGATGTCGGTGCCAGGCCCAGCGGGCAGGCTTCCTGGTCAACGCTCACGTCCACGTGGCGAGTGGCGTTCCGCCCCAGCGTGGAGGACGGATTGCCGGTCAGGGCAATCAGAGGGACGTCGAGGCGCTTGATCACCGGCAAGATGGTCAGGAGCTCTTCGGTCTCACCGGAGTTGGATAACGCGAGGGCAACGTCACTGGTCGTGATCATGCCCAGGTCGCCATGGCTGGCTTCGCCCGGATGAACAAAAAAGGCGGGCGAACCGGTGCTGGCCAGGGTCGCGGCAATCTTGGAGGCTACGTGGCCCGACTTCCCCATGCCCATGACAACAATCCGGCCCTGACAGCTCAGCATCAGCTGGCACGCGGCGAGGAAGTCTTCGTCGATACGATCGAGCAGCGCCTCGACCGCGGTCATCTCGGTCCGAATGACGGCCCGCGCCATCGTTCGTGTGGCGGCCTCGTCAAGCCGTGTTGGTCCGAGCGGGATCGTGCCGGTAATCAGGCCGGCAAGCCTGGACGGGATGGGTTCCATAGTGGGTTCGGAGCTCCGGCGACCGGAAAGCTTCAGTCTATTGATTCAGCTCAGTGTAAAAGACCATCGCCTGGTAAGCCACAAAAGCTGCGAGCAGAACTGCGCCGGAAAAACGCGAGATTCGGCCCGGGCCCCTGAAGCCATAGGCCATTAAGAACAGCATCAGCGACAGACCCAGCATGATGGTGTAGTCGCGGTAGAGGAGGGTCTTGTCAACCGCGGTCGGCTCGATGCTGGCCGCAATGCCCAGCACGCCGAGCAGATTGAACATGTTAGAGCCGATGATATTGCCGATGACCAGCTCGTACTCGCGCTTCAAGACGCTGGCGATGGCGGCGGCAAGTTCCGGCAGGCTGGTGCCGATCGCCACGACCGTCAGGCCGATCACCACATCCGACACGCCCATGATGCGGGCAATGTCCGTAGCGCCAAGGACCAGAATGTGGGAGCTCGCCGGCAGCACGATCATGCCCAGCATCAGCCAGCCCAGCGCGACGGGCGTCGACATGTCTGAGGGGATTTCGGTGGCAAACTCGGCGGCGATCGGGTCAGGCCCGCTGCGCTGCATGCCGATCGCGGCCATCCAGGTGGTCATCAGGAGCAGGCCGAACAGCAGGATAGCGCCGTCAACACGGCCCAGGTTCTGATCCAGCATCAGGACCAGTGCGAGTACCGACACCACCAGCAGGATCGGATACTCGCGACGCAGGGTGTCGGAGTGAATCTGCAGCGGATAGATGCTGGCTGCCACCCCAAGGATCAGGGCGATGTTAGCAATGTTGGATCCAACTGCGTTGCCGACCGCCAGCCCCGGATTGCCGCGGAGCGCGGCAACCCCGGATACCACCATTTCCGGGGCGGATGTGCCAAACCCGATGACCGTCAAGCCGATGATCAGCGGCGACACGCCCAGGTTGCGCGCGGTGGCTGCCGCCCCCGCCACGAATCGATCTGCGCCCCATACCAGGAACACAAAACCGATGGCGATGAGTCCTAGCGAAAGCAGCATAGGCGTAGTGCAGGGTTGTCCATCAAGGTGAATTCGGGTCTCTTATTATTTTGTGTAGCGCCGCCCCGCCGCGCATCCTGCCCAGCGCCGGTACGGTTTCGGTAGTGCCAGATTTCCTATAACATCGCCCGCCTCTACCGACCGATCAGGTGGCGGCAGACGGGCCGGCACAGGATTTCAGACGCTGCTGTTGATCGCAGCAACCCGCGGCGCACAACCAGCGGATAACGGGCAAGGGGCGAAAGTCTATGGATTGCGAGGCCATCAAGCAACTGATTGAGCAGGGGCTACCCGACGCCAGTGTAGTGGTAAGCGGTGATGACGGCGTGCATTTTTCTGCAACGGTGGTATCACCCTCGTTCGAGGGCGTTGCGACCCTAAAGCGCCATCGCCTGGTCTACGCCACGCTGGGTGAACGGATGGGGGGCGAGATACACGCCCTGGCGCTGCGAACCCAAACGCCCGGAGAAGCCGGGCAGTGAGTCGCTAATGGCTAAGATTGTGATCCGCGGCGGTAGTCCGCTGAGCGGCAGCGTGGTGGCCTCCGGCGCCAAAAATGCCGTGCTGCCCATCCTCGCCGGCAGCCTGCTGTGCGATGAGCCGGTTGAGATCGGCAACGTTCCGCACCTCCAGGACGTCACCACGACCATCGAGCTGCTGGCCCAGATGGGGGCGGAGATCATCGTGGACGAGCGAATGCGGCTCCATGTGGACACGACCAGTGTCAACCACTTCTACGCGCCCTACGATCTCGTAAAAACGATGCGGGCATCCATCCTGGTGCTCGGACCGCTGGTGGCTCGCTACGGCCAGGCAAACGTGTCTTTGCCCGGTGGCTGCGCGATCGGCACACGGCCGGTTAATCTGCATATCGAAGGTCTGCGGGCGCTAGGCGCCGATATCTCTGTTGAGGGAGGCTACATCAAGGCGGTATCGCGCGGCCGGCTGCGTGGCTGCCGGATCGTGCTGGATATGGTCACGGTCACCGGCACCGAAAACATCATGATGGCTGCAGCCCTGGCGGACGGAACCACCATCATCGAAAACGCGGCCCAGGAGCCTGAAGTGGTCGATCTGGCCAATTTTGTCAACACAATGGGGGGGCGCATCAGCGGGGCCGGCACCAACACCATCGTCGTTGAGGGTGTTGAGCGGCTTGGCGGCGCACCCTACGAGGTGCTGCCCGATCGGATCGAAACCGGCACCTATCTGGTGGCCGGGGCAATCAGTGGCGGCCACATCAAGGTCCGCAAAGCCCGGCCCGAGACGCTGGACGTTGTGCTCGCGAAGCTGGACGAGTGTGGGGCGGAGCTGACCATCGGTGAGGATTTCATCGAGCTGGACATGGCCGGCCGACGTCCCAAGGCGGTGGACGTGACCACCTCGCCGTTCCCGGGGTTCCCCACGGATATGCAGGCGCAGTTCACGGCGCTGAACGCGATTGCGGAGGGCACCGGAACGATCACGGAAACCGTATTCGAAAACCGGTTTATGCACGTGCAGGAACTGCAGCGGCTGGGCGCTGATATCCAGCTCCGCGGCAACACGGCCATCATTAAGGGGGTCGAATCAATGACGGGCGCTGAACTGATGGCCACAGACCTTCGCGCGTCGGCGTGCCTGGTGCTGGCCGGCCTGGCGGCTGAAGGTGAAACGATCGTCGACCGGATTTATCACATCGATCGCGGGTACGAAAACATCGAGGAAAAGCTCAAGGCCCTTGGCGCCAACATCCAGCGTCTGCCGTCACATCGCGCCGCCTGAGGGCCGACCAGGCGTGATCGCGGGGGGATTCCTCCGGTAACTTAAGGTCCCACGCTCGGGCAGGGTTCACAAACCCACTCGGTGAGCCGCATCTCGATCACCTCGTCATCGTCACCGTCGATCTGTTCCAGCCTAACCGGTAGAAATCCGAGCTTTGGAGCGTGCCAGGAACGCGTCTGGCGCCGCGGGTTACTGTGATGCCGGTTGACCAATACGGTTTGCAGCTCCCCCTCGCTGGTGTCGGTAACGGTAACTTCGTCGGTGCGGGAGTAGGTGTGCTGACGGACGTTGCCGCGTTCGACAGTCTCAAAGGCAAACTGCTGCTGACCCTCCGCGAGCTGGCGCATCAGCTTCAGGTTAATCAACATGCGATCGGTCTGCCCGGCCACCAGCGGCAGCATAAAGTCTTTTTTCTTGTAGACGCCCTCCACCTGCAGCCGGTCCCAGTCAAAACGGGCGCGTCCCTCGCGTCGTGAAAAGCGAATGCCCTGCTGATAATCGTAGTCACGCGAGAGCAGAGAACCGTCGTCCGCCAGCTCAAACTGGCTTCGCTCGGTGATTTTGCCACCCAGAAAACCGGCGAGACCCCGGTTTGCCTCGGTTGATACGCGATAGGTCCATTGAGCGCCCGATTTCTTTAGCGAGGCCTCGGACCGACCCAGCAGCCGGCCGTTGAGGTAGACGTCGTAGCGCGCGGAAAAGGGGGTCAGCTGCTGCGCCGGGCAATACCCGACGGGCGGCGGACCCGCGTCCTCAGCCGCGGCCGTTTGAATCAGCGCCAGGCAGGCCGCGGCCAGCAGAGCCAACCGCCGCCACGCGAAGCGGCTGCGTGAGCGTGTCGCCATCAAAACAGACCTGTCCGTTTGCATACCTGACCCTTCCTTCGCCAAACCACCGAACCACCGATACCAGCAGCTGGTGCTCAAGCGGCAGCAGGCGGCTGGCCAGTGTTTGGGGTGTGTCCTCCGGCTCGACGGGCAGCGTGATTTGGGCGATTACCGGGCCGCCATCGAGCTCAGGGGTTACAAAATGAACGCTTGCCCCGTGTTCTTTGACACCAGCTTCCAGCGCACGTTCATGGGTTTTTAAGCCGCGGAAGTCGGGCAGCAGCGAGGGGTGCAGATTGATCATGCGACCCACGAATTGGCTGACAAACTCCGCACCAAGAATTCGCATAAAACCAGCTAAAACAATTAGCTGTAGATCATTTCTCGAAAGAGCTTCAGCTAGAGTATGTTCAAAGTCCGCGCGCTCATCGAATAACCGGTGGTCGATCACCGCCGTTTCAACGCCGGCCTCACGCGCGTGAACAAGCCCCTCTGCGTCGGGTCGATTGCTGATCACCAGCGAGACGCGAAAAGCGCCCTGATGACGCAGCAGCGCCTGCAGGTTGGAGCCACGGCCCGAGATCAGGACTGCGAGATTCAGATCGGTTGCGCGAAGATCGCCGGCCGCGCCCGCCGGCACAGCTCGCTGTTCTGTCACTGCTCAGGTCCGCTGAAGCGGACGCGCTCAGCGTCAGAAGCCGCTTCCACCTCACCGATCAGGCGAGCGCTTAGCCCTTCGTCCTTGAGTGTTCTCAGGACGGCATCCGCGGATTTCGGCGGGCAGACCAGACAGAAGCCGATTCCGCAGTTGAAGGTTCGTCGCATCTCCGGTGCCGCCACGTTGCCGGTGCTGGCCAGCCAGCGAAACAGCGGTGGCCACGGGCAGCTGGTCAGATCGAGATGAATTCCCAGGCCGTCAGGGATCACCCTCAGCAGGTTTTCCGCCAGGCCGCCGCCCGTGATGTGCGCCATCGCGTGAATCGCGTGGCTTTGTAGCGCACGCAGGACCGGCTTGACGTAGATGGTGGTCGGGGCCATCAGCGCTGCACCGAGGCTCTGGCCGTCGATGCTGCGAGTCAGCGCTTCGGGGTCCTGGGCCTGAGCCCGTTCGACAATGCGCCTGATCAGCGAAAAACCGTTCGAATGAGGCCCCGATGAGTCCAGCCCGATAAGCTGGTCGCCTGCCTGGGTTGCCTGGCCCGTGATCAGCCGGTCCCGATTGACCGCGCCAACGGTGAAGCCGGCCAGGTCATAGTCGCCCGCGGCGTACATGTCGGGCATCTCAGCGGTCTCCCCGCCGATCAGTGTGCAACCCGCAAGCTGGCAGCCCTGCGCAATGCCGGCGACCACGCGTTCAGCAATCGCTGGATCGAGCCGCCCGGTGGCGAAATAGTCCAAGAAAAAGAGCGGTTCAGCTCCCTGGACCAGCACGTCGTTGACGCACATGGCAACCAGATCGATACCGATCGTGTCATGCTGGTCGAGTTCGGTCGCGAGCTTCAGCTTGGTGCCGACGCCGTCGGTCCCCGACACCAAAACCGGATCGGAAAACCGGTTGGTATCCAGCGCGAACAGCCCGCCAAAGCCCCCCACCTCAGCGAGCACTTCCGGGCGGCGGGTTGCGGCAACCAGCGGCTTTATGCGATCGACCAGGGCGTTGCCGGCGTCGATGTCCACGCCCGCATCTTTATAGGTGAGAGAGGAATTTGCCGTTTGCCTGTCACTCACGGTGCTGACGCCTGTTTAGGAACGGTAAGGGCGGCCGTCGACGACCGCGGGCTATGGTATCTTAATGGCCATCTCATTTCGCCTCGCAACCGCCGTGATTCGCCTTCTTTTTCTTCTCCTTCTGTCCCTGCATACGACGCTAGGGGCCAAAGGCTTCGAGCCTTTTGTCGGCCGAGTGCCCGCCAGCGAGCTGGCCGCTGATGGTCTGGAAGGCGGTTATCGGCTGGCGTTGCTGCAGGTGCTCGGCAAGCTATCGGGCTACCCGCTGCAGGTGGAGGCGCTGGCGGAGGCTGGCGAGCTGGGCCCGGTAGCGCCGCTGGTGATGGTCCATCGATTTGTCGACCGGGGAGCCGGCGAGCTGCGGGAGCGATGGCTTGAGGTTCAGTTCGACAGCACGCTCACCAATGATCGACTGCGCGATCTGGGGCTGCCGGTGTGGCCACTGGAGCGACCGGCAACGCTGGTGTGGGTGGCCGTAGAGCGCGACGGGCAGCGCGATCTTCTGGGGCTCGCTGACAGCGATGGCGTGCTGCTGGACATGATGGTTGAGGATGCGGCCGCCGTCGGCGTGCCGCTGCTGCTGCCGCTGATGGATCTTCAGGACCAGCAGCTGGCCAGTATTAGCGACGTCTGGGGCGGTTTTGCCGATCAGCTGCGCCCGGCTTCCGAACGTTATGGCGCCAGACAGCTGCTCCTCGGGCGCAGCTATCTCAGCGGCGGTACCTGGACCACCCGCTGGCTCTTGAGTGGCATGGCCCGCAGTCAGCGCTGGGAGACGCGAGGGACTACCCTTGAATCCACGCTGTCGGCGGGGATGGGTCGGCTGGCTGCCGCGATGGCCGCGGAAGCGGCGATCCGTCCGGACGAGTTCAGCGGGAGACTGCTGCGGATCCGGGTGCATGGCGTCAGCAGCGCGCGAGGCTATGGCACCGTGATGCAGTACCTGACCGGCCTTTCGGTGGTCGATCGGCTCGAGCCGGTCAGCGTGTTTGGTGAGTATCTCGATCTCAACCTGTCGAGCAACGTGGGCCTGCGGGGCTTTCAGCAGGCGCTGGCTGCCGGGGACGTGCTGCGCGCACGAGCCCACAGCGGCAGTGCGGTGGATCTGGAGCTCGAACTCCAGGGGCTGTGAGTGACCCGCGTGCTAGTCAAAGCCTGCCGAAACCGCAGCTGACCGCGATGACACAGCCCATCCTGTCATGGTCGCATTTGCCCAACGTAATTACGATCGCAAGAATTGCGGCCGTGATTCCGCTCACCTGGCTGCTGGTCGAACGATCCTACGGCGCCGCTTTGCTGGTGGCGTTTGCCGCCGGCATGTCCGACGCCGTCGACGGCTTTTTGGCCAAACGCTTCGGCTGGACGAGCGACCTGGGCGGGATTCTCGACCCCCTGGCCGATAAGCTGCTTCTTTTGAGCTGCTTTTTTGTCCTAGGCGCGCAGGGGTGGCTGCCGGTTTGGCTGCTCTTGCTGGTCCTCGGGCGAGATCTACTGATCGTTGGTGGCGGGGTCGCCTTTCACTACTGGATCCGCCCGGTGACCGGCGAGCCGCTCATCATCAGCAAGCTCAACACGTTTCTGCAGATTCTGCTGATCCTGCTGCTGCTGCTGGACCTGGGCTGGCGCGAAATCCCGGATCAATGGCTGCGGCTGATGGTATGGGCAGTAACGCTCAGCACGGTCGCCAGCGGGCTTCAGTATGTGCTGCTGTGGGGCTATCGTGCGGTGGTGGAGAGCCGCCAACAGAGGGAAGAGCAATGACCGAATCTCGCCAATGGATGGTCCTCGTCGTGGCCGTCATCACGGCTTGGCTGATCTACCTGCTGGCGCCGATCTTGACGCCGTTTGCGGTGGCGGCCCTGTTTGCCTACCTGGGTGACCCGGTCACCGACTGGCTCCAGAAACGAGGATTATCCCGCACGCTCGCAGTTTCGGTGGTTTTTGTGCTGCTTTCGGTGCTTGTGATCGGTCTGCTGCTCGTCCTGCTGCCGCTGCTTGAAGATCAGCTTGTGCGGCTCGTTGAGGTGCTGCCGGCATTTGTGGACTGGGCGAAAAACGCGGCGGGTCCACTGCTGGAAAGACTCGAGAGCGCGGGCGTCAATCTCTTCGATCGAGATCGGCTGGTGACCATGCTGCAGGAGCATTTCAAGGAAGCGACCGACATGGCGTCAATGGTGGTCGGCTCTTTCGCTAGGTCGGGTATCGCCCTGGTTAACTGGATCATGAACCTGGTGCTGATCCCAGTGGTGGCTTTCTACCTGCTGCGCGACTGGGACATCATCATGGCGCGTATTCGCGAGCTGCTGCCGCGGCGGCTGGAGCCGACGGTAGTGACTTTGGCCTCTGAGTCCAACTCCGTACTAGGCGCTTTTCTCCGCGGCCAGCTGACGGTCATGGTGGCGCTGGGCGTCGTCTACTCCATCGGGCTATGGCTGGTCGGCCTGGACCTCGCCATTTTGGTGGGTATGACCGCCGGGCTGATCAGCTTTGTTCCTTATCTCGGAGCGATCGTGGGGGTTGTGCTGGGTGTGGTGGGCGCGCTGTTTCAGTACGGGGATCTGTTCCATGTGGCCATGGTCCTGGTGGTCTTCGGCGTTGGCCAAACCCTGGAGGGTGTGGTCTTGACCCCGCTGCTGGTCGGGGATCGGATCGGCTTACACCCGGTGGCGGTCATTTTTGCTGTGCTGGCCGGTGGGCAGCTCTTTGGTTTCCTCGGCGTGCTGCTGGCTCTTCCCGTCGCCTCGGTTGTGATGGTGTTGCTGCGCCACGCGCACAGCAGCTATCGCGGCAGCGGCCTCTACGATGAGGTCAACGATATCCCGCCCAGTGAGCCGCGCGTAGTGCTCCCAGGCTCAGCGAAAGACAATCCGGAGCCGCGCGGGAAAGGCTGATGGGCACGCAAGCGCTGCAGGGGGCCTGGCCGCCGTCCGTCGGCTTGTCGGCTCATGAAGAGCTTGGACGTCTGCGACGGCCCGCTGAAGCCCGTGGCCGCTGACCGGTCAGCGCTGCAGCTTCCGCTGGCGCTGCGGGGTGAGGACGAGGCCACCTTCGAGCTGTTTGTGGCCGATCCGGCGTTTGTGCAGTACCTGCAGCAGGTGGCCGAGGGCAAAATCCAAGACTGGGTTTGGCTTCAGGGACCTGCTGGCTGGGGCAAGACCCATCTCCTGAGTGCGGCTTACCGCAAGGCTGGCCGTGCAGCGGGCTATCTGGAAGCGGCGGCGCTGCTGGCCTCCGGCCCAGACAGCCTGGCGCAGATCGACGGCTATGAGCTGGTGCTGTTGGACAACGTCGAATGTGCTCTGGTGCCGAGCTGGGAAGAAGCGTGGTTTCATCGACTCAATCGCTGGCGGGATGCCGGCGTCCAGCTGGTTGTCGCCAGCCGCCAGCACCCCAGAAACCTCCAGCTTGGGCTGCCAGATCTCGCCTCGCGCCTGAAAATGATGGTCGAAGTCTCGATTGCGCCCCTCGATTCACCGGGTCGGGCAGAGCTGCTGGCGCGGCGGTCGGCGGCGCGGGGGTTTGACCTGCCGCCGGCGGTGGTGAGCTATCTGCTGAGCCGGGAGGCCAGAAGCGCTGTGGAGTTGGTCGGAATGCTGGATCGGCTCGGGCGAGAGAGCCTGCGGGCGCAGCGCAAGCTCACGGTGCCTTTTGTGCGTCAGGTGCTGGGCGGCGCCTGACTGCGATCGACCCTGACGTCGGTGACGTCTCCGCCGGCGACGGTAACGACAAAAATGAGGCTGTGTTCCGCGTCGTCCAGCTGCTCATAGCGCTCCTGTCGCAGAAGCAGGTTCAGCAGCGCGGGCGTCGTGTTGCTGTGGCCCGCCACCAGCGTGGGTTCATCAGCCTGACGCAGTTGTTCAGCCAGCTCAGCAAGCGCGCGCGGATCGTAGGTCGCGACGTCGAGCCGCTTGTCCCTCTTGATATCCGACACGGTTTGCAGAGTCCGAGTGATCGGCGTCGAGTAGATGACGCGCAAATCCCGGCCGGAGAAATAGGTGGCCAGCCAGCGCGCCCGCTGCTGTCCCAGCTCGTTTAGCGGACGATCCGGGTCGAGTTCAGGCGGGACGGTCTCGGCGTGGCGGATCAGGTAGAGCGTGACCGTTGTGGGTTTGGGGCCGCCGGCGCAGCCCGCCAGAGTCAGGGCAAGCGCCAGCCAGCAAAAACGACCGAGGAGGGCGCTTAAGGTGTGCATGGGGCGTCCTGCGAAAAGACTTTCCTGGCGTGCTCAAGCCGCCCCTCAGTGCCGATGTCGAGCCAGCGCCCCGGGAAGTGTTCGCCGGTGGCGCGGCCGGCATCCGCGGCAGAGCGTATCGCCGGCACCACGGAAAACGCTGCGGGCTTCGACGCCCCGCTCACCATGCACGGATGGAACACGCCGATGCCGGCATAGGTCCAGTGTCGCTCATTAGTCAGCCGTTGGTCGGAAAGCCCGAAATCTCCGCCGGGATTGTGCTCGGGGTTATCCACGAGCACCAGGTGGCAATCGGTTGGATGGAGACCGGTCAGCGTCTGGAACGGGAAGTCGCAAACGACGTCGCCGTTCACCACTAGAAACGGCTCGGGGCCCAGCAGCGGCAGCGCGTGGCGCATGCCGCCCCCGGTTTCGAGGGGCGTATCGCCTTCCCTGGAGAGCCGAATTGAGGCGTTCCAGCGTGAACCGTCACCGAGAAACTCCGCGATCTGATCACCCAGCCAGGAGACGTTGACGACGATGGTGTGAACGCCGGCGCTGACGAGATTGGTGATGTGTCTCTCGATTAACGAAACGTCGCCCACTTGAAGCAACGGCTTAGGGGTTCGAAGCGTCAGCGGTCGAAGTCGCTCGCCGTAACCCGCCGCCAGAATCAACGCTTTCAACGACTTTCCTCGCTCAGCGTCGGTTCGAGCTCAATCAGCAGCTGCTGCAGCCATTCCAGCGATGGGTGGCGTTCGCACACCGAACTGATGTGGTTGAGGGTCCGGGGTATGTCCTTCAGATAGCCTGGTTTGCCGTCCCGGATGTGGAGGCGACAAAAGATGCCAGCAGCTTTTAGATGCCGCTGCACGCCCATCAAGTCGCACCAGTGCTGCCAGGTGCTCGTGTCAACGGATCTCACCGCGGGCAGCGGGTGCTCACTGCGGAAGCGCTCCAGCCAGGCGTCGGTCTGATCGCCGGGCCAGGCGATGTAGCAATCGCGCATAAGGGATACCGGGTCGTAAGTAACCGGACCGAGAACCGCGTCCTGGAAGTCCAGTACGCCGGGGTTGCCACGGGTGAGCCACATCAGGTTCCGGCTGTGGTAATCGCGGTGCACAAAGACCCGCGGCTGGCTTAGCGCCGCGTCGAGCAGCGTATCGCCGAGCGCGGACCAGTGGCGGTAGAACGTGCGATCGAGTTGCCGGCCGAGGTGCCCGCCGAGCAGCCACTCCGGAAACAGCTGAATCTCTGTTCGCAGGCGCTTTTCGTCGTAGGGCTCAAGGTCGCTCGCATCGATCTGCTGGATTCGATAAAGCGCGGAGAAAGCGTCAGCGTAAAGCGACTCCGCATTGTCGGGCGTCAGTTTCTGGAGATAGTCGATCTGGCCGAAATCTTCGAGCAGCAGGAACCCATCCGCGAGGTTCTGTTCGTATACGGCTGGCGCGTGTATGCCGGCAGCCTCCAGACGCCCGGCGATCGCAACAAACGGTCGACAGTCTTCTTGAGCCGGCGGCGCGTCCATGAGTATCCAGCTCTCATCGCCACGCCGGGCGCGCCAGTAGCTGCGAAAACTGGCGTCGGCAGAAGCGGAATCCAGGTGGACGCCTGCACCGAGCCATTGTTCAGCCTGCGTCTGCCTAAGCTGCTCTCTGCTGCCGTCAGTCATCCCGCCATTTTCGTCGTAAAGGGGTGCCGGGCACAACGGCCGGCAGTGGATTATGATAGCGGTCGGTCAAGCTAGGACGAAGGGGAAAAACGTGAAAAGCAGAGCAGCAGTTGCTTGGGCGGCCGGTGAGCCGCTGGTGGTGGAGGAGATCGACGTTGCCGGCCCTCGGGAGGGCGAGGTGCTGGTTCAGATCAAAGCGACCGGCGTATGCCACACGGATGCATTTACGCTGAGCGGAGAAGACCCTGAGGGTCTCTTTCCCGCGATCCTCGGCCACGAGGGCGGCGGTGTGGTGGTCGAGGTCGGCGCCGGGGTGAACTCGGTCAAGCCCGGCGACCATGTGATTCCGCTATACACGCCCGAGTGCGGCGAGTGTAACTTCTGCACGTCCAACAAAACCAACCTCTGTCAGGCGATTCGGGTGACGCAGGGGCAGGGCCTCATGCCGGACGGCAGCTCGCGGTTCAGTTATCAGGGCCAGCAGCTCTTTCACTACATGGGCACCAGTACATTCAGTGAATTCACGGTGATGCCGGAGATCGCGGTGGCAAAGATCAATCCGGCGGCGCCGCTCGAGAAGATGTGTCTGCTTGGGTGTGGTGTCACGACGGGAATCGGTGCCGTGCTGAATACCGCAAAGGTTGAGCCCGGCTCGACGGTGGTGATCTTCGGGCTGGGCGGTATCGGCCTCGCGGTGGTGCAGGGCGCAGTGATGGCCGGCGCCGAGCGGATTGTGGGAGTTGATGTCAACGAGGACAAGTTCGAGCTGGCACGTCAGATGGGCGCCACTCATTTTATCAATCCCAAAGACTACGACGCCCCGATCGCCGAGGTAATTGTCGAGCAGACCGACGGTGGGGCCGATTACTCTTTCGAGTGTATCGGCAACGTCGACACGATGCGGGCCGCGCTCGAGTGCTGCCACAAGGGCTGGGGTGAAAGCATCATCATTGGCGTCGCGGGCGCTGGGCAGGAGATTTCCACGCGTCCGTTTCAGCTTGTCACCGGTCGGGTTTGGCGCGGCACGGCCTTCGGCGGCGTCAAGGGACGCAGCGAACTCCCCGGGATGGTGGATCAGGCAATGAACGGCGAAATCGATGTCGATTCATTTATTACCCACAACCTGCCGCTGGACCGGATCAACGAAGCGTTCGACTTGATGCATCAGGGCAAAAGTATTCGATCCGTTGTGCACTTCTAAGAAACGTCGGCGGCTGCGCTTTGGGAGACTGACCGGCCTCTTGCTCGCTGCGCTGCTGGCGAGCAGCGTGGCCGCGCAGGAAACGCTCTTTACGCTGCTGGAGAAAAACCTCGACGCCCGTGGCGGCTATGAGGCCTGGAAGGCGGTGGAAACGGTACGGATGATCGGAACCATGGCCGGCGGCGAGGCGGGTCCGGTCCCGGTAGTGATGGAGATCATGCGGCCGAACCTGCTTCGGTTTGAGTTTCAGCTCCTCGGCCAGCAGGTGGTGCAGGGTTTTGACGGCACCAGCGGCTGGCGGCTGTTGTCGGACGGCGTCACCGCGACGGTCGAAGACATGACGGCCGTCCAGACGGCGGAATTCTCCCGAACCGCAGATTTCGAAGGGCCTTTGTTAGATTGGCGGGAAAAGTCCTATAGCCTGCGGTATCTCGGGGTCGATGAGGGGGAAGATCGGTGTCATTTGATTGAGATCACCCGGCCTGGCGGCGAAATGTTAAATGTCTACCTCGATAAGGATACCTACCTCACCACGCTGGAACAGGTATTCGCCAGCAGCGAAGCGGCGGTACCGAAGGTGGAAACGCGACTGACTGCCTACCAAACGGTTGACGGTAGGGCGGTGCCATTCCTCTTCACGATTTCCTTTCCGCTAACCGGCACCGGCCAGCAGCTGCAGCTGTCCACGGTCGAGCTGAATGTACCTTTAGCAGAAGCACGTTTTGCGAGGCCCAAGATCGACGATGACTAAATCGCCACGCACCTTCGTTGTTACCTTCACCCGCAAATAGTACAATTTTAGTCCTGTTTCCGCGGGACAACCTATGCTTCGTATTAGCAAATTGACCGATTACGCGATTGTGGTTACCGCCGCAATGGCCGGCGATCCGGAGCGCATCTTCAGCGCCGCGGAGCTGGCTTCGGAAACCCATCTTGAGCCACCCACGGTGGCGAAAGTGCTCAAAACACTGACCCGCAGCGATCTGGTCCAGTCTTTTCGCGGCGCCGCCGGTGGCTACCGGCTCGCTCGGTCACCGGCCGAAATCACGGTTGCGCAGCTGATCGTCGCGATGGAAGGACCCATCGGTATGACGCAGTGCAGCGTGCATCAGGGCCTGTGTTCGACCGAGGCGGTTTGCGCCCTTCGCGGACACTGGCAGCAAATTTCGCGCGCCGTACACGACGCGCTGAGTGAAATGACGCTGCTCGACATGACGCGCCCATCGATGGCGCAGCAACTGGTGCCAGAGCTCAATCTCCACAACCCAACCACGGAATCCCCCTGAATGGCTACGGAAAATCAGCACATTAAGGACCTGGTCAAGCGCCGCTATGAGCCTGGTTTCTTCACGGATATTGAAAGTGACACGATTGCCCCGGGCCTGTCCGAGGACGTGGTGCGTTTCATTTCCGAGAAGAAGTCTGAGCCCGGCTGGATGACCGAGTGGCGTCTCAAGGCGTTCGCCTTGTGGCAGAACATGCCAACGCCGACCTGGGCACACGTGCACTATCCGGAAATCGACTTTCAGGCGATCTCCTATTATTCCGCGCCAAAGTCCGGCGCCAACTATGAGAGCTGGGATGAGGTTGATCCGAAGCTGATTGAAACTTACGACAAGCTCGGCGTCCCGCTGCACGAGCGGGCCCGCTTGGCCGGCGTGGCGGTGGACGCCGTTTTCGACTCGGTTTCTGTTGGAACCACGTTCCGCAAAGAGCTGGCCGAGGCCGGCGTGATTTTTTGTTCGATGTCCGAGGCTATCCAGGACCATCCGGAGCTTCTGCGAAAGTACCTTGGCAGCGTGGTACCGCAGGGCGACAACTTCTACGCGGCGCTGAACTCGGCGGTGTTTTCTGACGGATCGTTTGTGTTGATCCCCAAGGGCGTCCGCTGCCCGATGGAGCTCAGCACCTACTTCCGCATCAACGAGCTGAATACGGGCCAGTTTGAGCGAACGCTGATCGTTGCCGAGGAGGACAGTCACGTCAGCTATCTAGAAGGCTGCACGGCACCGATGCGCGATGAAAACCAGCTGCATGCGGCCGTGGTGGAGCTCGTGGCGCTGGATCGTGCGCAGATCAAATATTCGACGGTGCAGAATTGGTACCCCGGCGATGAGAACGGCAAGGGCGGGATTTACAACTTTGTGACCAAACGCGGCGACTGTCGCGGCGAGCGATCGAAGATCTCGTGGACACAGGTTGAAACCGGCTCAGCCGTCACGTGGAAGTATCCCAGCTGCATCCTTCGAGGCGATCACTCGTCGGGGGAGTTTTACTCCGTGGCGCTGACGCACAATTATCAGCAGGCGGACACGGGCACCAAGATGGTGCATCTCGGCAAGAATACGCGCAGCCACATTATCTCGAAAGGCATTTCTGCGGGCCGCGGCCAGAACGCCTATCGAGGGCTGGTTCAGGTTAATCGGAAAGCCGACAACGCGCGCAACTTTACTCAGTGCGACTCGCTGCTGATCGGCGACCGCTGTGGCGCCCACACGTTTCCTTATATCGAAGCCAAGAACCCTACGGCCCAGCTAGAGCACGAGGCCAGCACGTCAAAAATCAGCGACGACCAGCTCTTTTACTGCCTCCAGCGTGGGATCAGCGAGGAAGACGCGGTGTCGATGATCGTCGATGGGTTTTGCAAAGAGGTCTTTAAGGAGCTGCCCATGGAGTTTGCCGTCGAGGCGAAGAAACTGCTGGAAGTCAGCCTGGAAGGAGCGGTGGGATGAGTGACAACATACTGGAAATAACCGACCTCTACGCGAGTGTCGAGGGCAAACAAATCCTAAGAGGGCTCTCGCTGACGGTAAAGCCCGGCGAGGTTGCGGCCATTATGGGCCCCAACGGCGCCGGCAAAAGCACGTTGGCCAACGTTTTGGCCGGGCGTCCCGGCTACACGGTGGACAGCGGTTCGGTCTCATACCTGGGCGAAAACCTGCTCGAGCTGGAAACCGAAGAGCGCGCCTGTGCCGGCGTCTTTCTAGCCTTCCAATATCCCGTCGAAATTCCGGGTGTGAATAACACCTATTTTCTGCGGGCGGCGCTCAACGCCCAGCGTCGTGCTCGCGGCGAGGAGGAACTGGACTCCATGGCCTTTCTGAAGCTCGTACGCGCGCGCCTCAAGGCGCTTCATATCACGGACGACCTGCTGCACCGCGCGGTTAACGAAGGCTTTTCTGGCGGTGAGAAAAAGCGGAACGAAGTGTTTCAGATGGCGGTGCTGGAGCCCCGGCTCGCGATCCTGGACGAGACCGATTCCGGCCTCGACATCGACGCACTGAAGATTGTCGCCGACGGCGTCAACGAGCTGCGCAGCAATGAGCGCGGCTTTGTTGTCGTGACTCACTATCAGCGCCTGCTGGATCACATCGTGCCCGACACGGTTCACGTGCTGATGGACGGCCGTATCGCCAAGTCGGGTTCGAGCGACCTTGCCCTGCGGCTTGAGAAAGAGGGCTACGCCTGGATTCAGGAGGAGCTCGCGGCGTGAGCCTCGTCGATTCGTTACTGAGCACGGCACCGGAGACGTCCGCGGGCTGGTGGCAGCAATCTCGCGACGCCCATCGGGCCATCGTCGATCAACACGGGCTGCCCGATCGTCGCCAGGAGAACTGGAAGTACACGGCGCTGCGATCGCTCGAAGGTCATCAGTTTCAGCCGGTGGAGCCTGGACTGCTGCAGCCTGAGGATCTGGCGCAGCTGCTCGAAACCCATCGGGTACCGCCGCTAGCAGGTAGTCGGATGACGTTCGTGAACGGCCACTTCGCGGCATCGCTATCGCATGTCGATGAAGTGGTCGGGTTAAGGGTTAGCGCGCTGAGTCTGCTTGGCGAGGCCGTGCCGAGCACCGCGTCGGCGGCCCTTGGGGCTGAGTATTCTCGGCCAGACGAGGGTTTCGCTGCGCTGAATACGCTGCTCGCCTCGGACGGCGTGCTGCTGGAGCTGGCTGGGGGCGATGAGCCCGAGAGCCAGCAGGAAGCCGATGCGCCGGTGGTTGAACTGCTTTTTGTGGACGTGCCGGGCGCCGCTCCCGCAGCGCCAACCGTCAGGAACGTAATCAAGATTGGTGCCGGTGCATCGCTTGCGCTGGTTGAGCGTTATGTCAGCGCGGGTGATGGCGTGGCGCTCATCAATAGCCTCAGTCAGGTTGAGCTGGGCGCCAACAGCCGTCTGAGCCACGTGAGGCTTCCGCTGCTGGGTGAGGCGCGGTCGCTCATCTCTCGGCTGGACGTGCGTCTGGGTGAAGCCAGCGACTACCGATGCTACGGCCTCGACCTCAGTGGCACACTGGTTCGGCACGATCTCAATGTGGCGCTGGTCGGGGAGGGCGCCCAGGCGTCGCTCAACGGTGTTTATGCGCCGCGAGGTCAAACGCATATCGACAATCACGTGGCGGTAGATCACCGGGTTCGTGATGCGATCAGTAGCCAGACGTTCAAGGGCGTCTTGAGCGATCGCAGCCGAGGGGTTTTTAACGGCAAGGTGGCTGTCCAGGAAGGCGCCGACGGAACCGATGCCAGTCAATCCAACGCCAATCTGCTGCTCTCAGCGGATGCTGAGATCGACACCAAACCCGAGCTGGAAATCTACGCGGACGATGTGAAATGTGCACACGGCACCACGGTCGGTGCGCTGTCAGGTGATCAGCTTTTTTATCTCACCGCGCGCGGCATTCCGGAATCGGAGGCCCGCCGCATGCTGACCATCGGGTTTTGTCGAGAGGTGCTGGAAGGAATCCCGGTTGAAACCATCCGGGATCACGCCATATCGTTGCTCACAGATCATTTGCAGGACATCGACGCATGAGTGCAGTTATTGCCGCAGACAACCATTCGCCGCTGAACGTGGAGGAAGTTCGCAAAGACTTCCCCATACTCTCTCGAGAAATACATGGTAAGCCGCTGATTTATTTCGATAATGCGGCTTCAGCACAGCGGCCGTCGGCGATGATCGACGCCACTCAGGATTTCTACAGCCGGCACAACGCCAACATTCACCGGGGCGTGCACACGCTGGCCGAAGAGGCCACCGCGCTCTACGAACAGGCGCGCGAGACCCTGGCCCGCTTCATCAATGCTCCCAGCGACCGCAACGTGGTGTTTGTGCGAGGCGTGACCGAAGGCGTCAACCTGGTGAGCCAGGCGTTCGTGCGGCCGAGGCTCAAACCCGGCGACCAGATCCTGGTGAGTCACCTGGAACACCACTCCAACATCGTTCCCTGGCAGCTGCTGGCGAAGCAGACTGGCGTTGAGCTCAAGGTGATTCCCATGACCCACGCTGGCGAGCTCGACATGGACGCCTTCCACGCCATGCTGAGCGAGCGAGTCAAGCTGCTCGGCGTTGTCCATGTGTCCAACGCCCTTGGGACGATCAACCCGGTGGCCGACATGGTCAAGGCGGCACGCGAGTTCGATATCCCGGTGCTGGTCGATGGCGCCCAGGCGACGCCGCACATGGCGGTTGACGTCCAGGCACTCGACTGCGACTTTTATTGTGTCTCTGGCCACAAAATGTACGGCCCGACCGGCGCCGGCATTCTGTACGGCAAGAGCCGCTGGCTCGAGCAGATGGAGCCTTACCACGGCGGCGGCGAGATGATTAAGCACGTCACGTTCGAGGAGAGCGTGTTTAACGAACCGCCCGCCAAATTTGAGGCCGGCACGCCCAACATTGCAGGCGGCATCGGTCTGGGTGCGTCCGCTCAATACCTGCTGGACGTGGGGCTGGATCGGATTCGCGACTACGAGGCCGGACTGCTGGCCTACGCCACCGAGGCGGTGCAGCAGGTGGAAGGCTTACGGATTATCGGGACCGCCCGCGACAAGGCGAGCGTGATTTCGTTTACGCTCGAAGGCATTCACCCGCACGATCTCGGCACGATCCTCGATCACTCGGGGGTGGCAATCCGCACCGGCCATCACTGCGCGATGCCGATCATGCAGTTTTTTGAGGTGCCCGCCACTTCCCGCATGTCGCTGGCCGTGTACAACACGCGTGACGAGGTGGATACGTTTGTTGCGGCGCTGAACAAAGCGAGAGATATTTTGTCCTGACGTTATGTCGCTCCAGGATCTCTACCGCACGGCGGTCATTGAGCACAACAAGAACCCGCGCAATTTCCTTGAGCTCGACGACCCCAGTCACCAGTCGCGGGGTTTGAACGCCCTGTGTGGAGACGACATCCGTGTCTACCTCTTGGTGGACGACGGGCGAATCCGACACGCGAGTTTTCTCGGTCAGGCCAGCGCGATCACCATGGCTTCCGCCTCCATGATGACGGTGCGGATCGAACGGCTCACGGTCAGCGAGGCGCTGCAAACCTGCGACCAGCTTGACCGATTACTTCAGGGTGAGCCTGACGGGGATCTGCGGGAGCAGCTCGGGGATCTCTGCGCGCTGGAAGGCGTGCGTCAGTATCCTTCGCGGATCAAGGCGGCGCGATTGCCGTGGCAGGCCATGAAGGCTGCGTTGAACGAGCAGGCGATTGCCAGCACGGAGTAGGGGCACTCGACTTTGCCGCGCCGGAACGCTGGAGTCCGCTTTCCCAAATAAGGTAATCTCCTCGCACGGTCCGGCCGGGCCGCTTTCTATAAGCTGGGGATCAAGGTTTGCGCACCTACGTGTTATGGATTGGACCGCTGCTGGCCATTGCGGTCGGCCTCGGGGTCTCTACGGCCCTCGGCACAAGCGCCGGTTTGACGGCGGCGATCACCACGCTCTGCGCAACCTGGTGGATCTTCGAGCCGATTCCCATTCCCGCGACGTCGCTGCTGCCGCTCGCGCTGTTTCCGCTGCTGGGCATCCTGCCTGCAAAAGAAATTGCCGACTCCTACGGTAACGCGCTGATCCTGCTGCTGATGGGCGGCTTCATGCTGTCGACCGCGATGGAGCGCAGCGGTGCGCACCGGCGGCTGGCGCTGGGAATGGTCAACCTCTTCGGCGGCAGCGGCGGCAAGTCGCTGGTCTTTGGGTTTATGGCGGCGTCCGCCTTTCTCAGCATGTGGATTTCCAACACGGCCACGGTCCTCATGCTGCTGCCTATCGTGCTGGCGGTGACGGAGCGGCTGGATGATAAGCGGCTGAAGCTCGCGCTCATTTTGGGTATTGCGTATGCCGGCAGCGTTGGCGGTATCGGCACGCCCATCGGCACACCCCCTAACCTGATCATGCTGCGGGTTTACAGCGAGACCACCGGTGTGGAGCCGACGTTCACGCAGTGGATGCGCTGGGCGCTGCCGGTAGTGGTCATCATGGTGCCGATTATCGGTCTTTGGCTGACGCGAGGTATGAAGAAAGGTGAGCCCATCGACCTCCCGGAGTCCGGTCAATGGCGCCCGGAAGAGGTTCGAACGCTGGCGGTGTTCGGGCTTACGGCGCTGGCGTGGATGACCCGTCGGGAGCCCTTCGGCGGCTGGTCGGCCTGGCTGGATCTCCCAACGGCCAACGACGCAAGCGTGGCGATGCTGGCGGTGGTGCTGATGTTTCTGGTGCCCAACGGGCGCGGTGAGCAGCTCCTGACCTGGGAGCGCGCCAGCAGTATTCCCTGGGGGATTTTGATTCTCTTTGGAGGCGGCATTGCAATCGCCAAAGCGTTCGCTGCGACCGGCATCTCAGCGGCGCTGGGGGAACAGCTGGCTCAGCTTCAGACGCTGCCGATGATTGTCATCCTCGCGCTGCTGTGTCTGACGGTCACCTTTCTGACGGAGATCACCAGCAACACCGCGACTACCGCGCTGCTGATGCCCATTATGGCGGCGGCGGCCGTGGCCGCGGGGAT
This sequence comes from Pseudomonadota bacterium, assembly GCA_039033415.1. Classification (NCBI taxonomy): domain Bacteria; kingdom Pseudomonadati; phylum Pseudomonadota; species Pseudomonadota bacterium. The sequence goes on from JBCCCR010000033.1 coordinate 60,952, forward strand.
CGATCCTAAGCTGCTGATGGTACCGGCAGCGATGACCGCCAGCTGCGCTTTTATGCTGCCGGTGGCCACCGGACCGAACGCGGTGGTGTTTTCCAGTCAGAAGGTGACGATCCGAGAGATGGCGCGGGAAGGACTGGTTCTGAACTTTATTGGGGTAACCGTCGTGACCTGCGTCAGCTACCTGTTGTTCTCCTGAGTTTCCCGACCGAGGTCCGGGGCTCTTATGGTAAGATTCAAACAACCGTTTAAACCGAAGAGCTGACGCCGTGAGCACCGCCCCATACCCCCATTTGTTGAGTCCGCTGGACCTGGGCTTTACCCAGCTAAGAAACCGCGTGCTGATGGGTTCGATGCACACCGGACTTGAGGACCGGCGCCACAACTACGGTCGGCTCGCCGCTTACTTTGCTGAACGCGCTGAAGGGGGCGTCGGGCTGATGGTGACCGGCGGGATTGCGCCCAGCATCCGCGGCTGGCTGGCCCCGCTGGCCTCGAGCCTGGTTTCCGGATTTCAGGTTGGCCCGCATCGGCAGGTGACCCGAGCCGTTCACGCCGCGGACGGCAAGATCTGCATGCAGATCCTGCACGCCGGCCGGTATGGGTACCACCCGTTTATTGTCGGCCCGAGCAACGTCAAATCGCCGATTACCCCGTTTAAACCGAAAGCACTCACGTCGCGGCAGGTCGAGAAAGAGATCCAGAAGTTTGTCCGCTGCGCGCGCCTGGCTCGCGAGGCTGGCTATGACGGCGTGGAGATTATGGGTTCCGAGGGTTACCTGCTGAATGAGTTCAGCACGCCTCATGTGAATCAACGCAGCGACCAGTGGGGCGGCAGCCCGGAAAACCGCCGCCGGCTGGCGGTGGAGATCGTGGAGCGGACCCGCGAGGCGTTGGGTGATGACTTCATCCTCATCTTTAGACTGTCGCTGCTCGACCTCATCGAGAAGGGCTGCGACTGGTCGGAAATTGCGGCGCAGGCCAGAGCGGTCGAGGCGGCGGGCGCCACCCTGATCAATAGCGGTATCGGCTGGCACGAGGCCAGGATCCCAACCATCGCCACCATGGTGCCCCGCGCCGCTTTTGCCGGCGTTACCGAGAAGCTCCGCAGTGAGGTCAACGTACCGGTGATCGCCACGAATCGGATCAATACCCCAGAGGTGGCTGAACAGATCCTCGCTACGGGTCAGGCGGACATGGTGTCGATGGCCCGGCCGCTGCTCGCGGACTCCCACTTTGTCAGCAAGGCGGCGGCGGACAAGGCGCATACCATCAACACCTGTATCGCCTGTAACCAGGCCTGCTTGGATCACACGTTCAAAAACCAGCGCGCGAGCTGCCTGGTGAATCCTCGCGCCTGTCACGAGCTTGATCTCAAGATCTCCGCGGCCGGGAGGCCGAAACGCGTTGCGGTGGTAGGCGCGGGCCCGGCCGGGCTGGCCTGCGCGGCGACGGCCGCTGAGCGCGGGCACGAAGTGGTCCTGTTCGAGGCCTCGGAGGCGATCGGCGGCCAGTTCAACATGGCGCGCCAGATTCCCGGCAAAGAGGAGTTTTCCGAGACGCTGCGATATTTTCGGCACCGTCTTCGCGATGCTGGCGTCAAGCTGCGAACCGGCCAGCGCGCAACCGCTGAGCAGCTGGTCGGCAGCGAATACGATGAGGTGGTGCTCGCTACCGGCGTGCTGCCGCGGACCCCGGACATCCCGGGTCTCGACCATCCGAGCGTCCTGTCTTATCTGGACGTGCTGTCGGCCCATGTGCCGGTCGGCAAGCGGGTGGCCATCATCGGTGCGGGCGGTATCGGCTTTGACGTGGCGGAGTATCTGCTTCACGAAGATCCAGCTGAGGCGGGTACGCCTGAGCATTTCTTTCGAAGCTGGGGCATCGATCCAACCTTCGAAACTCGCGGCTCAGTGGCGGGTCTTGAGCGAGGGCTTGAGGAAGCTCCGCGCGAGATCTGGTTGCTGCAGCGTCGGACCAGCAAACCGGGCGCCACGTTGGGGAAAACGACCGGCTGGATCCATCGTCGAAATCTGGCGGACCACGGTGTCAAGATGCTGAACGGCGTCAGCTACCGGCGCGTTTCCGACGAGGGGCTGGAGATTTCCATCGGCGAAGGTAAGCCGCAGACACTGGCGGTCGACAACGTTGTGGTCTGCGCCGGTCAGCTGCCGCGTCGCGATCTGCAGACCGCGCTGGAGGCCGGCGGCGTGAATGCTCATTTGATTGGTGGGGCCAGCAAGGCCGCTGAGCTGGACGCCAAACGGGCGATCAAAGAGGGGACGCTGCTCGCCGCATCCTTCTGATGCCTGGCATTTGAGGGGGCGAGCTTAGCGCTCGTTGGCGTGGTCGAAAGAGTTCGCGACTACTGGCGGTCAGTTGCGCTGCGGCGCGAGCTTGCTATGCTTTTCGGGGACGATGATAGTCCCCATCAGCCCTTAAACACCGACGACTAAGGAACCCTTTCATGACGGATCATGAGTCCAGCTCAGGCACCTCTTTAGATTCTTCTTCACCCGACGCGCTCGAGCGCCAGGCCAACCAGTGGGGGATGTTTATCCACTTCGGCATTCTGGCCGGCTTTGTTGTTCCGTTTGCTGGCCTGGTTGTGCCGATCGTCTTGTGGCAAATGAAAAAGGACGAACTGCCGCGCGTTGATGCCCACGGCAAGGTGGTGGTGAACTGGATGCTCAGCAGCCTGATTTACGGCCTGGTCTGCGGGGTGCTGACGCTGATTCTGATTGGCGCGCTCGGCTTCCTCGCGCTGGGAATCGCCACCGTGATCTTTGCCATCGTCGGGGGAATCAAAGCCAACGACGGGGAGATCTGGGAATACCCGGCCTCTATTCGTTTCCTGAAGTAACGGTCATCCCGCGCGGGCGGGGTCCTCAGGCGGCGAACTGCAGGCTCGCCAGGTGAGCGTATAGCTCGGACTCGCGGGTGAGCGAATCGTGTGTTCCCTGTGCCACAATCTTGCCGTTATCCATCACGAGAATTCGGTCAGCCTGGCGCACGGTAGCCAGGCGGTGCGCGATGATCAGGGTGGTTCGTCCTTCCATAACCGCGTCCAGCGCCTGCTGCACGACACGCTCGCTCTCGGCATCCAGGGCGCTGGTCGCTTCGTCAAGCAGCAGTACCGGCGGGTCGGTGAGCAGCGCACGGGCGATCGCAATGCGCTGTGCCTGGCCACCCGATAACCGGACGCCGCGCTCGCCCAGGAATGTGTCGTACCCTTCTTTCAGATCCGTAATGAAGTCATGGGCAAACGCTGAACGGGCCGCTTCCTCGACCTGCTCCCGGCTTGCGCCCGGATTGCCGTAACGGATGTTTTCCAGAGCGTTGCTGGAAAACATCGTCACATCCTGGGCGACGAGTGCCAGCTGGCGGCGGTAGGCCAGGAGGTCGAGCTCGCTGATCGGGACGCCGTCCAGCAAAAGCTGACCGGCGGTCGGGTCGTAGAATCGCATCAAAAGCTGAAACACGGTTGACTTGCCGGCACCCGAAGGGCCGACTAGCGCCACCTTTTCGCCGGGCTCGATCGTGAGCTGGATGTCATCCAGGACCCGCCGCTCCAGGCGAGAGGGGTAGGCGAAGCTCAGGTTGTTGAAGTCGAGCCGCCCTCGAGCTCTGGACGCCGCAGGCCGAGGATTGGCCGGCGAACGAATCTCCGGCTCCAGCTCCAGCATCTCCAGTATCCGTTCGAGTGCCCCCGCGGCGCGCTGCAGCTCGCCGTAGACCTGGGTCAAAGCGCCGGTTGTCGTGGCCGCGATGATGGCGTAGAGCACAAACTGGCTGAGCGTGCCGGCAGACATTGTGCCTTCGATTACCTCCTGAGCCCCGATCCACAGGACGCCAATCATCCCGCCAAACATGAGCCAGACGATCAGGATACCCATGATGGTCTCCGCGCGGATCCGCTGGCGGGCGATGCCAAAAACCGCCTCGGCGTTATCGCTGAAGCGCTTCGTTTCGCGAGCGTCCTGGGCGTACGACTGCACCGTTTTAATGGCGTTGATCGTTTCCGTCGCCGTGGCGGACATATCCGCGATCCGATCCTGATTGGCCTTCGACAGACGTCTGACCCAGCGCCCCATGAACACGATCGGGGCGATGATCAGTGGAATCAGCAGCCCGATCAGCAGCGCCAGCCAGGGGCTGGTGATGATCATCATGGCGCTGGCCCCGAGAAACATCACCGCGGAGCGAAGCGTAATGGAAAACGTGCTGCCGACCACCACCTCGACGAGCGTTGTGTCTGTGTTGATCCGGGACAGCACCTCACCCGTGCGGGTTGTCTCAAAAAACGCGGGCGAAAACGACAGGATTTTCCGATAGACCGCGCGCCGGAGGTCGGCGACCACGCGCTGTCCGATCCAGGAGACCCAGAAGTAGCGGAGGCTGGTGAACAGCCCCATCGCGAGCGCCACGCCCAGGAGCAGCAGAAAGTATCGGGTGATCGCGGACTGCTGTGCGGGATCGAAACCCAGGTCGATCATCTGCCTCACGGCAATCGGGAGGCTCAGCGTGGTGGCAGCTCCCAGCACCAGAAGCGCCAGCGCCAGTAGGAGCTTGGACAGATAAGGCTGAATGAAGGGCCAAAGGCGCTTGAGAATCGCCAGATTTTTGGAGGGTTTTCGGTCTTGATCCGCCAACGGCTGGGTCGCTTATCGATTTGCAGCGCAAATTGTCTCACAGGAGACGTGCACAACCTGTGCGCGCTGAGGCGAGGGCGCGCAACGGGGTGAATGAATCGGCAAGCGCAGGCCTCGGCCTCGCGCGCGGCTGCGAGGCCCGCGTTGGGTCAGTCAGCCGTCGGTCAGGTCGGTGAGCGGCAGCTGGTTGTCAGCGATCCATTGTCGCAGGTCGGCCGGCAAAGGCGTATCGTCTCGATGCTGCTGATACACCTCCCAGGTGGCCAGAAATCCCTCCCGGTCGGCGTTCCGAGCGTGAAGCCTGAGCTGTTCCCACCAGAATTCGGGGGAGTCCAGCGCGGGCGCCGCTTCGGTCGCGTCCGCAACTGAGGTTACGCCAGTGTCGACTGCGCCGGCACCGACGGCAGGCGCTGACCGGTCCTGCGGCGCGCTGAGCTCCGGCGCGGTCACCAGTGGACTGGTCCTCGTGGGGCCCGAGGGCAGGTTAGGTTGCACCACCTTAGCGAGTTGAAATACCAAGGTTGTGCACAACGCCAGCGACGCTGCGAGGCTGGCTGGCCAGATCCAGCGACCGCCCGGCGCCGGCCGGTGGGCCCGTTCGCGAATTGCGTCATCGACTGACATCGCGGGACCACGGATTTCAGTCTCCTGCGTCAGCGCCTGATACGCCCGGGCAAGTTTCGGGTTCGATTCCAGTCGCTCCGGTGCGTCTCCGATCGACTTCGGACCGGCCTCAAAGTTCGTCATAAAGTCCTCCCAGCGCTTTTCGCAAGCGCGCGGTGGCGTAACGCATCCGGCTTTTAACGGTCTCCCGGCCGCAGCCGCAGATGCTTGCAATTTCCCGGAGCGTGAGGTTTCGCTCCAGGTGCAGCAACACAGTGCTGCGCTGTTCCAGCGGTAGCTCCAGCAGCGCTCGATGGAGCGTCTGAGCCACCTGGCGGCGAGTCGGTTCGTCTGTCTGTGGCTGATCTGGAACCGCTTCCGGTGCGGCCAGGGGCAAGGACCGTGACTTGCGATACCAGTCGATGATCCGGTGGTGCGCGATCCGGTAGAGCCAGGTTTGAAACTGTGCCTTGGGCCGATAGCGTCGGCGCGCATCTACAACTTTAAGCCAGGTGTCCTGGTAGATTTCCTCTGCCTGCGCCTGACGCCCCACGTGGCGATAGACAAAACGAAATAACCCTGGTCCGTGGCGGCGATAAAGCTGATCGAACGCCGCGCTGTCGCCGGACGCAAACGCCTGCATGAGCGTCTCGCTGCCGACGCTGTCCGCCTCACCGCGGGCCTGGTCGTTTTGCCCGGCGTTGGCAGCCGGGTCGTCGCTCGGCGAGGCCTCGCTGCCTTCGTCCAAAGGCCAACGCGCGCCTACGACGCCTTCGGTTCCGGTTATTCCCAAGCTGACGGTCTCCACGCCCCAGGACACGGCAAATCTCTCGAAAACATAAACGGCTGATCCAGCGTGATGGGGTTAAACCGCGCTCGGCCTTGCATCATGAGCTTTGCCCGTCTTCCCGCTTCACCTCGGTCACCGTCGAACCCACCTCGCCCTCGGCCAGGCGGGTGATGAGGGCTTGGCCGGGCTTCAGCCCAGTGCTGGAACGGATCACCGCGCCCTCGCTGTCGTAGGTTACCGAATAGCCGCGGTTGAGCACCGCCACGGGGCTGACCGCTTGCAGGCCGCGGCTGGCGGTATCGAGTTGCCTGGCGCTCAGCTCAAGCCGGCGGCTCATGGCCTGGCTGAGCCTCCGAACCAGGCGTTCAAGGTGCTGGCGATCGCTGGCCACGGCAACTGTCGGATTCCGCTGCATCAGTCGGTGGGTAAGGGACCCAATCCGCTCCCGATAGCGTCGAAGCTGACCTTGCTGCTGCTGTCCCAGCCGCCGCAAGAGCTCGCTGAGACGCTCCCGTCGCCGGTGGATCCTGGCGGCTGGCTGCGCTCGGCCGAGCCGATCAGCCAGTTCTCCCAGCCTCAGCTGGCGCTGCGCCTGGTTTGACTGAAAACGACGAAGGAGCAGCCGGGTCAGCTGCTCGACGCGTCGCTTGAGCTCAGCGCTGTCGGGAACGAGCAGTTCCGCGGCGGCAGAGGGCGTGGCCGCGCGCGCGTCAGCGACAAAGTCGGCGATGGAAAAATCCACCTCGTGCCCCACCGCGCTGACCACGGGCACGGGACACGCGGCGATGGCCCTCGCCAGGGCCTCGTCGTTGAAGGCCCAGAGGTCTTCCAGCGATCCGCCGCCGCGGGTCATCAATACCACGTCGGGAACCAGCGCGGCTGCGTCTCGGAGTGCCTTGATGAGCGCCGACGGCGCGGACTCGCCCTGAACCAGACTCCCGCAGACCGTCACGCGCACCGCGGGAAACCGTCGTTCGAGCACGCTCAGCACGTCCCGCAGGGCGGCGCCGGTCGGTGACGTGACCACCGCAAGGTGCTTCGGAAACGTCGGCAGGGAACGCTTTTTGGCCGGATCAAAGAGCCCCTCCGCAGCCAGCCGCTTCTTAAGCGCCTCAAACTGGGCCCTCAGCAGCCCCTCACCCGCGAGCTCAACGGACTCGACGATCAGCTGATATTCGCCCCGCGCTTCGTAGAGGCTGACCCGTGCCCGCACCACAATATGCATGCCCGCCGCGAGCTTCACGCCGGCTCGCCGATTGCGGAACAGCGCGCAACGCACCTGGGCGCTGGCGTCCTTCAGGGTGAAGTAAGCGTGACCGGAGGCGGGCGTCGACAGGTTGGAGATTTCGCCTTCGAGCCAGATCAGTCCGAACTCTCCCTCGAGCAGGCTCCGGATCTGGCGATTGAGGCCGCTGGGTGTATAGATCTGTCGTTCGCTGAACAGGTCGTTGGTGGACACGGTCTTCCTGCAATCGCGGGCCTGGCCCGCCGGCCGATAAATGTAGCACGTGCCTTTGGCTTCGCTAATGAGATAAAATGGGGCGATTTAGTCGGGCCGCCTCCCGCCCCTGCATAAGGAACCTGGCCGATGCGAATCAAACAAGACGCGCTCACCTTCGATGACGTGTCCCTGATCCCTGCTTACTCCAACGTTTTGCCGTCCGAGGTGGATCTCACCACGCGCTTCACCCGGGAAATCGCCCTGAAAGTCCCGCTCGTGTCATCAGCGATGGACACGGTCACCGAAGCTCGCCTCGCAATCACCATTGCCCAGGAAGGCGGGATCGGTGTGATTCACAAGAATATGACCCCGCAGGAGCAGGCGCGCCAGGTTCGGCAGGTGAAGAAATTTGAGGCGGGGGTGATTCGGGACCCGATTACGGTCGGCCCCTATACCACCATCCGGGAGGTACTTGAGCTCACCAACGCACGAAACATCTCCGGCGTGCCTGTGGTGGACGAGGAAGGCCTGGTCGGGATCGTCACCAGCCGAGACATGCGCTTTGAGCGCAAGCTCGACGACCCGGTCCGAAACATCATGACCCGCCGCGACGACCTGGTGACCGTATCGGAAGACTACGAGTCTGACGAAGTACTCCAGCTGCTGCACAAAAACCGCATTGAAAAGGTGCTGGTGGTGAACGATGCCTTTGAGCTGCGCGGCCTGATCACCGTCAAGGACATGCAGAAATCCAAAGAGCATCCCGACTCCTGCAAAGACGAACACGAGCGCTTGCGCGTTGCGGCGGCAGTAGGCGTGGGCGGCGACACCGAACAGCGCGTGGCCATGTTGACCGAATCCAACGTCGACGTGATTGTCGTCGATACGGCCCACGGTCACAGTGAGGGAGTCTTGGCCCGGGTGCGCTGGATCAAAGAGCAGTATCCGGATGTGCAGATCGTGGGCGGCAACATCACCACGGCCGAGGGCGCCCTGGCGCTGGTCGAGGCCGGTGCTGACGCGGTCAAGGTCGGCGTTGGGCCTGGGTCGATCTGCACCACGCGGGTAGTGGCGGGCGTGGGTGTGCCGCAGGTGTCGGCGGTGATGAACGTCGCTGAGGCGCTCAAAGAGCACAACGTGCCGCTGATCGCTGACGGTGGCGTACGCTACTCCGGTGACCTGGCCAAAGCGGTGGCGGCCGGCGCCCACAGCGTGATGATCGGCGGGCTGTTTGCCGGGACCGAAGAGGCGCCCGGCGAGGTTGAGCTGTACCAGGGCCGTTCCTACAAAAGCTACCGCGGCATGGGATCCATCGGCGCGATGCAGCGCGGCTCCTCCGACCGGTATTTCCAGGATGAGGTCACCGAAGACAAGCTGGTGCCGGAGGGCATCGAGGGCAGGGTGCCGTACAAAGGCCCGCTGCGAGCGGTGCTGCATCAGCTCGCGGGTGGTTTGCGTTCCAGCATGGGCTACTGCGGCTGCGCGACGCTGGACGACATGCGGCAGAACTCGGAATTTGTTCGGGTCACCAACGCCGGCGTCCAGGAGTCGCACGCGCACGACGTGACGATCACCAAAGAGCCGCCCAACTATCGACCGCAGCGCTGAGAGCCCTGCCCAATCCATGACTGCCAATCCATGACAGCCAATCCATGACAGATATCCATGATCACCGTCTGCTGGTGCTCGACTTCGGTGCCCAGTACACGCAGCTGATCGCGCGCCGGATTCGGGAAATCGGCGTCTATTGCGAGATTTTTCCCTGGGATGCGCCGGAGGCGCTGATCACCGGCCTCAAGCCGAGCGGCGTGGTGCTGTCGGGTGGGCCGGAGTCGGTTCACGGTGACAGCACGCCGCAGCTCCCGGAGTGTGTGGTGGAGCTCGGCGTCCCGATCCTGGGCATCTGCTACGGCATGCAGGCGTTGGCGGCCTACTTTGGCGGCACCGTCGAGGCGGCGGACCGGCGGGAGTTTGGCTATGCGTCGGTGGAGCCCGTCGGGAAAAGCCCGCTGCTGGACGGCCTGAGCGATCGGGAGTCCGATCAGCCCAGGGAGCTCGACGTCTGGATGAGCCACGGCGACCACGTGGTGGTTGTGCCGGAGGGCTTTGAGTGCGTCGCGCGCACCGCTTCTGCCCCTATTGCGGCCATGCAGGATTTGGATCGAAAAATCTTTGCGCTGCAGTGGCATCCGGAGGTCACCCATACCCGCCAGGGCGAGGCGATGCTTCGCCATTTTGTCCTGGATGTCTGCCGCTGCGAACCGCTGTGGACGCCGGCGTCGATCGTTGAGAGCACGATTGCGGACGTGCGGGAGAAAGTTGGCTCCGATCAGGTGCTGCTCGGACTCTCCGGCGGTGTCGATTCGTCGGTGGTCGCCGCGCTGCTGCACGAAGCGATCGGCGAGCAGCTGACCTGCATTTTCGTGGACACCGGCCTGCTGCGGCTTAACGAAGGTGATCAGGTGATGGCGACCATGGCGGCGAATATGGGCGTCAAGGTGCTCAGGGTCGATGCGTGTGAGCAGTTCTTCGGCGCGCTGGCCGGCGTGACTGACCCCGAGCAGAAGCGCAAAATCATCGGTCGGAAGTTCATCGAGATTTTTGACGCAGAGGCCGCCCGGCTCGATGGCGTACGCTGGCTCGCTCAGGGCACCATCTACCCGGACGTGATCGAATCGGCCGGTGCAGCAACCGGTAAAGCCCACGTCATCAAATCCCATCACAACGTGGGCGGGCTGCCGGAGGATATGGCGCTGGAGCTGGTTGAACCGCTGCGCGAGCTGTTCAAAGACGAGGTGCGGAAAATTGGGCTCGAGCTCGGTCTTCCTCGCGAGATGGTATTCCGCCATCCGTTTCCGGGGCCCGGTTTGGGTGTTCGCATTCTTGGTGAGGTCAAGGAAGAGTTCGCGGACCTTCTGGCTCGTGCGGACGATGTGTTTATCGAGTGCCTCCACGAGGCCGGGCTTTACGACGACGTAAGCCAAGCTTTCGCGGTGTTCCTGCCGGTCAAATCGGTTGGCGTGGTTGGCGACGGCCGCGCCTACGAGTACGTCATCGCGCTCCGAGCGGTCGAGACGGTGGACTTTATGACGGCCCGCTGGGCACGTTTGCCTTACGATTTCCTCGAGCACGTGTCCCGGCGCATCATCAACGAGATCAGCGGCATTTCCCGCGTGGTCTATGACATTTCCGGCAAACCCCCCGCCACCATCGAATGGGAATAGCCGCCGACGAGGCGCTCATGGCCCGAGCGCTGCGTCTGGCCAAGGATGCGGAGCGTCTGGGAGAGGTGCCGGTCGGCTGTGTGATTGTGCGGGACGGAGAGGTGGTCGCTGAGGCCCACAACGCGCCGATCAGCGTTCATGATCCGACGGGCCACGCCGAAATTCGAGCGCTTCGCAGGGCGGGTGCAGCGGTGTCGAACTACCGGTTACCGGAGTGTGACCTTTACGTCACGCTGGAACCGTGTGCGATGTGCACCGGAGCCATGATTCATGCGCGGATTCGCCGGCTGGTCTTCGGCGCCCCGGACCCGCGCACCGGTGCCGCGGGTTCAGCGATTGATCTGACCGATGGCAGCTATGGCAATCACCGGCTCGACGTCACCAGCGGCGTGCTGGCTGACGAATCCTCTGCGATGTTAAGGGCGTTCTTTCGAGCGCGACGCTAGCCTGCCGGCGGTTCTTTAGTCCCGGCGCTTGCCGGAAACCGTGTCCATCAGCCCGTCGTAGTCGAACTTGCGGGTCATTTCCTTGAGGTCGCCGGCGAGCGCTTGGTCGATGGTCTCCAGCTCGCCGATCAGGTTTTCCAGGCCGTCGACGTCGGCACGCTCGGCGGCTTCGCCCAGCGACTTTGCCACGTTGGCCGGAATTCTGACCTCGCGCGGCGGCGTTCGGTGCTGGGCCTGCTTCAACGCGCTGTCGATGGTGGCCGTGAGCTCTCGCGCCATAAAGGGCTTGATCAGCAGCGTGTCGGCCCCCGCGCTCAACAGCTGATCGGCGCTGACCCCATCGAGCGAGTCGCAGATGGTCACGATGGCGCTGGTTGGGAGCCGCGAGCGTACTTCGCTGACCATCGATACGGCGTCGGGATTGTCGCTGCAGTCGAGCATCACCAGCTGGGCATCCAGGTTGTCGCTGGCTTTGCTCAGATTTTCGATCCGGCTTACGGGCTGTCCCTGATGAGCGAGCGTGTCGCTGATGCATCGGTTATGAAAACTGTTGTCGCCGACGAGGAGCAGGGACGGAGTTCGGCCCTGGGTATCTCGACGACGCCGATTTTCGGTCACGGAAACCGGAACCTTCACCGTGAAGCAGCTTCCCTGACCGGGTTCGCTCTCCGCTTCGATTGACCCCTCAAGCTGCTGGGTGAGGTCGCGGCAGATTGCCAGCCCGAGGCCTGCGCCCACCTGTCCGCCAACCTGCTCGAGCCGGAAGAACGGTTCAAAGACGCGCGGCATCACTTCAGCCGGGATTCCGCAGCCGGTATCGGTAACGCTCAGGGAGAGCTGCTCGTCCGTACCGAGTTCACCGGTAATCAAAATCTCACCGGCCTGCGTGTGCTTGATAGCGTTGTCGACCAGGTTCACCAGGATCCGGCGCAGCTTGACGCGATCGGTATGCACCATGCAGTTGTTGTCCTGCATCTTCCAGCTTAATGACACGCTATCGGGCAGGCCGGTGGCGTTAAACATCTCCGCAACGTCGCTGATCAGCTCAAACGCTGAGAAACCCGTTCCCTCCGGCGTAGCTTCGCTGGTTTCTCCCAACTCGCTGTCGATGGTGGACAACATGGCATGACATTGCGTTTCGACCTTGGTCAGGCATTCGCGCTGCCGTTCGGTCAAAGGGTCCTTCTGCATCATCTGCGAATAGCCGCGGATTGCGTTCAGCGGCGTTCGCAGATCGTGGCAGGTTTTCGCCAGCGGCGTATCGTTACGAACCTTCGGCCGCCCTAAGGGCACCCTCGGCTGCACGGCGCACACCACGGACGCCGGTCGCCCTTGTGCGTCCGGCAGCGTCTTGCCGAGGATGCGAACCTCCGTGGCGGTCTGCGGGTCAGTGCCGAGATAGCAGGTGCATTCGAGGTCGCGGCCGGTTTGCAGACTGCGGCGCAGTCCGTCCGCGAGCTGATCCCGGGTGCTGTCGGACACGAGCGCCAGAAAGTCTTTGAGGCGCGCCCCCATCATCGGGGAGTCGATGCCCGCGATCTGACACAGCACGGCATCGAGCGTGATTTCGTTCCGCTGCGAATCCCAGGTGAGCGTTCCAAAGTCTTTGGTGTCGTGTGAGAAATCCTGATTGGCGGCCGTTTCATTGATCATGCCGGCAAAAGGGCCGGGCATGGGGGCGTTGGCGACTAAACCCTTGGCGATATCGATGGTTTGCTGTTCGCCGCCGGTGCCGAAGTTAGCCGGTATCAGCACATCCCGGGAGGCCTTCTTGCCGAGGAAGATTTCTTTCAGTGTGGGCCGTGGATCGCTCATGGAGTTGGTCCGTCAGGGTTAGTGGGTGGCGCTCGAGATCGTGCAGTTGCGCCCGGCGCTCTTCGCGGCGTAGAGCGACACGTCAGCCTTTTCGACGAGGTCGGAGATCGATTGACCTGGCTCAAGCTCGGCGATGCCCACCGAGATGGTGACCTGTACCCGCTTATCGCGAAACGCAAACGGGCAGTTGCCGATCGCCTCGCGGATCTTCTCGGCGACGGGTACCGCCTTTTCCAAGGGCGTTTCGACCAGGAGGATCACAAACTCTTCGCCGCCGTAGCGGCAGACAAAGTCGGATTTGCGAAGGTTGCCGGCGATCAGTGCGCCAACCTCAACGATCACGGTGTCGCCCGCCTTGTGGCCGTAGCGATCGTTGACCAGTTTAAAGTGATCGATGTCGGCGACGGCCAGCGACAGCTTGTTGCCGTAACGCACCGCGCGCTCAAACTCCTGCTGCGCGCGCTCCAGAAAGCCTGATCGATTGGGCAGCCCGGTGAGCGGGTCCAGCTGCGTTTTGACACGCAGATGGCTGATTTCGTTGTAAAGCTCGTTGCATTCAGCGTGCGCTTCGCCGAGCTTGTCCTGAAGAAGGCCGATGCTCGCTTCAAACTTCTTGTGCCGGATGGCTTCCACCTCGTTAAACGTATTGAGCGTGCCGGTCATCTGATCGACCTCACTCTCAACCGCCTGCTGGAGCTGGCGCAGGTTGGTGGAGCTCGCGATCTTTCCTCGGATACTCTCAGCGCCGCGAGACAGTTCTTCCTGCAGGCGTGTGCGCTCGGCGTAGGCATCTTGTTCGTCGCCTACGCTGCTCTTGATGCTGGCCTCCAGCTCGTCGAACTGCCCGGCCATTTGCTGCACAAATTCTTCGAAGCGCTTCTGCTCAGTGCGTCGGATCTCGCCAGCCAGCTCAGCCACCGATTCCAAAATGTCTGGCATCGAGTCGAAGACCAGGGTTTCGGCGAGCTGTTTGCGCAGCGCGTTGACCTGCTCGACCTGCACCTCGTCACTCTCGAGATGATTCACCAGGACCAGCAGCGTATTGCGCATGTGCTCAAGCGCTTCGGCGGTGGCTTCAGAATCCGCGGCCGCCTGTCCGGTGTCCCCGGCCGGCTGGCCCTTTTTGCCGTCACTCGGCGCAAGGCGGGCCTGGAGGGCACCCTGCAACGTCTCGTGGTATTCCTTCAGAAACTTCTGAAAGTCGCAGCGATCGTTCCGCAGCGAGTTAGCAAGGCTCTTGCGCTTGCGGCGAAGCTGCCAGCCGGGCTTCAGCAGGTCGATAACGTGCAGCAGGCGATGACCGATGTTGGCATTGTCGGCGCGGGTGCGTTTGGTTTTGGCGTCGATGGCCAAAATGCCTTTTGAAACCTCGGCGACCAGGGCTTCCACCACCGGTGCGCTGGTGGTGTTGCGCATCTTTTTGCGCAGCATACCCAGCTGGGCGTCGAGCTCGTCGTCGATGCCCGACGCTGCATGGCTCATGCGAATGATGCCGTTGCGAAGCTGTTCAACCAGCTGCTCCTGGCCACGTTCCGAGGCCTCAGCCTGAGAAGGTCTAGGGGAACTGCTGGGTGAGGTAGCGGTATTCACAGCCATCTTGTTGTCTCGCTTTTCACAGGTTTACTGCGCTCTGTTGGTCAGATCCCGAGCTGGCGGTTCGGGGATTTCGGGCTTCATTTCTTTCATATCGGCCGGTGGCTCAGATTTCTGAAGCATTTCGCCGACATTTGTCACATTCTTTGTCGGCAGCACCAGGGAAACCTCAACCCGCCGGTTGGTGGCGCGATTTTCGGCGGTGTCGTTAGGGACAATTGGCCGCGTGTCGGCGAACCCGCGAATCTGGAGCCGATCGGCGGCAAGCGCGGCTTCGTCGGTCATGTAGCGAACAAACGCGGCGGCTCGAGCCGAGGAAAGCTCCCAGTTCGACGGATAGCGCGCGGTCTTGATCGGAACATCGTCGGTGTGGCCCGCGACCACCACCTCGCCCTCGGTAACCTTCAGCGTCTCGGTCATCTTTTCGAGGACCGGCAAAAACTGTTCGCTCAGCGTGGCACTGCCCGACTCAAACGAACCCTTTTCCCGCACGCGAATGGCCACGCGCTCAGGCGTGGCGACAACTTCGATCATGCCTAGCTCAATTTCTTCGTTCAGGGCTTTGGCGATCATCTTCGCGGCCTCGAGGATGGACGGATCGATCGGCGGCTTGTCGGTGGGATCTTCGACCGGCTGGTCAGGCTTCTCCGTTGGGTCCGCCGTTTCCTCAGCCTTCCCCTTGAATTCGGAGTCGCTGAAGTCGAGGTTCTGCTTGTTCTGGTCGGTGGTTTCCTGCTGGAGGACGATGGTAAAGGTTTGGGTTGGCTTACCTGGACTGAACTCCTGGGCAATAATGCTCGTGCCTTTGGGGATTTCTTTGCTTTTGATCTGACGCTGGACACCGAAGGCTTCGCTCATCGAGCCGGCAACCTGCTTGTACTTTTTGATTTCCATTTCCGAAAACGACAGCAGGAGCACAAAAAAGCACATGAGTAGCGCCATAAGGTCGGCAAAAGTTGCTAGCCAACCGCCGCCTTCGCCGCCGTCCTCTTCTACGCCAGCGTCGAGATCGTCACTCATCAGGCGTCAGCCGTGGAGTACGCGTCGCGCTTATCCTGAGGCAAGTAGTTGATCAGCAGCTGCTCCAACACCTTGGGATGGGTGCCGCTTTGAATGCCCTGAATCGATTCGAGGATCAGCTTTTTGTTGAGCGATTCCTCGCGGCTGCGCAGCTTCAGTTTTTCGGCGATCGGAATGGCGATGGCGTTAGCGACCACCGCGCCATAGAGGGTGGTAAGCAGGGCCACCGCCATGGCCGGGCCAATGGTCTTTGGATCTTCCATGGTGCTCAGCATCTGGACCAGGCCGATCAGTGTCCCGATCATGCCCATGGCTGGCGCCACCTCACCGGTGGCGGTAAATGTATTGGCGCCCGTGGTCTGGTGCTGGATCGTCAGGCTGATGTCGTTGGACAGGCAGTGCTTGATGACGTCCGTATCCTGCCCATCGATACACATGTTGATGCCCTTGGCAAAGAAGGGATGGGAAATGGGCTTATCCTCAATCGCCAGGATGCCGTCCTTGCGAACGATGGTGGCAAGCTCCACGGCTTCATGAATCAGATCTTCCGGCGACTGTCCTTTGTGCAGGAACGCGCCGACAGCGACCTTGAACGAACCCAGAAACTGGGCCAACGTGATCCGCGACAGCACCACCATCAACGTACCGCCGATGACAATCAGCAGTGACGGCGCATTGATAAAGCCCAGCGCATTTCCGCCAATCAGGACGGCGCCAGTGATAATGCCGAACGCGCCCAACAATCCGAGTAGGGTTGCTATATCCATAAAGCTGTCTTTTGCCTGACTAACGCACCACGGGATGGATGCTCAGACTAGCTATCGACCGATCGGCAAAAACATTTAGCCCGAAGGCGCGGTTTGGAACAGCTTGGAGCGGGGATTTTTGGCGCGCGAAGGTTGGGCAGGGCACCCTGCGCCACGCCGACTGCGCCGGCCTGGGTTGAGGGACTCGAGAAGTCGCGCGAGGCGGGGAATCAGGCGTCGGCGGCCTGAGCCAGGTTTCGGTCGATGCCGGCCCCTTTTCGGTGCAGCAGCGACAGCAGATGCGCTTCGCTCGGATTGAGCTTGCCCCGCTGGACCAGCGCGTTGAGGCTGCGTCCCTCCGACAGCAGGTTCTTTGCGTCTTCGAGGGCTTCTTTGCCGTCATGTCGGGTTTCCAGGAGCGCCACGCGGCTCTCCAGCGAAGTCTGGCGCTGACGCTGGTCCATGGACTGGCCCAGATGGCCTTTCACCACGCCGGAGATGTCCTTCAGGTCCTGGCGGCAACGCTGCCCGTCAGCTTTGATCAAGCGCAGCTCCGTTAGATGATCGCGCTGCTGGTCGCGGCTGCTGCGGACCACAACCCAGGCCGTGACCAGGGCGCAGATGGCCAGGAGCAACGCGGCTGCGGAGACGATGGTCGGATCGATCATGCCGGTATTGCCCCTTTAGGAATCATTTCGGGGTCGAGGCGCGAACGCATCCGCGCCAGGATCTGGCCATGAATCTGGCAAACGCGGGACTCGCTAACGCCGAGGATCTGGCCGATCTCTTTCAGGTTGCACTCCTGATCGTAGTAAAGCGCCAATACCATTTGCTCCCGAGGCGGCAACGTTTCGATGACGCTCGCCAGGTATTCGCTGAACGCGCCGGCTTCCACATGGTGCTCAGGGTCATCATGCTCTTCCGCCGCGCTGCCGATGCTGTCACCCCGCTGCTCCAAGAGCGCATCCCAGCTGAAAACAGAAAAGGACACCGAGTCCTGAAGCAGGTTTCGATAGTCCTCAGAACTCATACCCATGCCGGCAGCAACGTCAGCCTCGCTGGCTTCGCGTCCCGTTTCACCCTCAATCTTCCGGATCACCTCTGACATCTCCCGGATCTTGCGGCGCGTTGAGCGCGGCGACCAGTCATAGCGGCGGAGTTCATCGAGCATCGCTCCGCGAATGCGAATACTGGCGTAGGTCGCAAAGCTGGCGCCGTGGCTGGGATCGAAGCGCTGCGCTGACTCGAGCAGGCCGATTGCGCCCGCCTGAATCAGGTCGTCCATGTCGACGGTGGGCGGGACTCTGGCCGCCAGATGCAGGGCGATCTTTTTGATCAGTCCCGTGTGCTCTTCGATCAGAATCTGCGGGTGTGCGCATTCTGGCTGCGCGTATGCGGCTAATCCGTTAATGGCTCTGCTCTCCCTTGTTGTGACCGGCATCCGGTTCGGTCTTTAGCAGCCGCTGAAAAAACGGGCTGTTTTGGGTTTGTTCACTTTCCGGCCAGCGGCGCACGGCTTCGCCAAGCTTGCGGAACGCGCTCGCTGCCGGGCTTCCCGGGTAGCGCTCCACGACGGCCCGCTGCTGCTCGACGGCGCGCCGAACCATGGGGTCTTCGGGAATGCCACCCACGTAGCGTGGGGACACATTCAGGAAGCGCTCGCAGGCAACCGCCAGCTTGGAATACATCGTCAGGCCGTCCTGGCTCGACTCGTTTCGATTGCTGAGAATATGAAATCGCTGCATGCCCTCATCCCGATTGAGGACCTTCATCAGGGCGTAGGCGTCGGTGATCGACGCAGGCTCGTTGCAGGCGACGATCAACAGCTCATCGCAGCCGCTGGCCATGAAGATCACGCTGTCCGAGATGCCGGCAGCCATGTCCACCAGCAGGTAGTCGATCTCTCCGGCAAGGGCCGCGAAATTGCGGCTCAATGTCTCGTGCTGGGCTTGGGTCAGGGCCATCATCTGCCGGGCCCCGGAGGTTGCCGGCACGATTTGAATCCCGGCGGGACCGGACACGAGGATCTCCTCGAGCGTCCGCTGCTTATTCAGGACGTGGGACAGGTCAAACGTCGGCTGCAGTCCGAGCAGGACGTCAACGTTCGCGAGGCCCAGGTCAGCGTCAAGAATCATTACGCGCTTATCGGCGCCGGCAAGATCCAGCGCCAGGTTAATGCAGGTGTTGGTTTTGCCGACCCCACCTTTGCCGCTAGCGATACCGATGACCTTGACCGGGCTGGCGTCCATGAACTGCTCCAGTTGTCCGCTGCTGGCGGTATTGCTTTGAGCCTGTCGACTAAGCACTGGCCTGCTCCCGGGTTTGTGTGGCGATCAGCTTGCGGGTGGCGGGGGATAGCGCGCCCGCGGCGAGCTGCGCGGCCCGTGCCGGGCGCAGATCTTCGGGAATTCGAGGTCCAGTGGACAGGTAGGACACCGCGATGCGGCGTTCCACCAGCGTGCTGATCAGCGGTCCGACATGTTCGAGCTGTTCAGCGTGGCTGAGGATGACGCCCTTGGGGTCCAGCAGGCTGAAGCGGGTGAGTGCCTGATTGAATATTGCCGGCGCCAGTGCCGCGGACAGCACCAAGTGGGGCCGCAGGCTGCTGATCTGTGCGTAGGCCTTCAGCTGCTCGATGCCTCGCTCTCCGTGAATCGAGATTCCCGGGCTGTCGACCAGCACCAGCGACTTATCCGAATGGTGTTCGAGCTGCTCCCGCAGCTGGCCGCTGGAGCGGGCGATGCTCAGAGGGACCTGCAGCAGCTGAGCGATGCGCTCGAGCTGGGCGCACGCGCCGATTTTCGTGCAGTCGGTGGTAATCAGCGCAATTTGATCGGCCCCATGGGCCAACAGGTAACGGGTGGCAAGCTTGGCGATGGCGGCGGTTTTCCCCATGCCCTGGGGGCCGGCCAGCAAAATGCGCCCGCCTTGATTCAGAATATTGTTGTTGGTCACGGGGATCTTGCGGGCCAGGCGAACCAGCACCTCGTGCCAGGTTGCCCGTATGCCGCCTTCCTCAAGGTTCTTGAGCAGACTCTCGCTGACGCTCCGGCTGATACCGCAGCTGGTTAGATACCCGGAACAGGCGGCGGCAATCGGCTCACGCTGAGCTAGATCTCGACCGGCCA
>JBCCCR010000034.1 GCA_039033415.1 Pseudomonadota bacterium
GGAGCCCCCTTGGGCACCAATAACCGCGTTGCATCGCTTGCCAAGGGCTACGGCCATTGCCGGCGCGATGCGCCTTATTCTTGGCGCCCAACGGGGCTCTGAAACGCAACAGACTTCTAACTCAGGACACTAGCCGCAACCGAACAAAATCGCTCGCTGGTCGAGTCGCTCATCGAGGAGATCGGTGCGTTTCTAGACTAGCGCCCTGGGCTGGTTACCGCGCGCTAAGGATCAATCAAGGCAGTTCGGCGACGCCAGCGTCCACCAGCGACTGGATGTCCTCAGCGGAATAACCCAATCCTTCCAGCACCGACCGACCATCTGCCCCCGGGTGAGGCACCGGCATGCGAACGCCCAGGCGCTGCTGCCCGAGCTGGATCGGCATTGCCGGCAGCTTCGTTTCGCCGCCGTCGGGCAAATCCAGGTCGAGTAATCCGCCCGAGGCGTTGAGATGCGGATCGTCGAACAGATCCTCCGGCTTGCCGATGGGCGCAAAAGGCACGCCACACTGGTCCAGCTCGTGCATCAACTCCGCCTTGTCCATCTCCATAAACCGCGCCTGAACTCGCGGGAGGATGACGTCGCGCTTACCCACCCGATTGCCGTTTTCCTTAAGCTCCGGGTCGTCCGCCAGGTCGTCCAGGCCAAAATGTCGAGTAAAGGTCTGCCACTGGCCATCGCTGACGACACCCACAAATACCTGATCGTCGCCTTGGCACTTGAAAACGTCATACACCGCCCAGGCTGAGACCCTTACGGGCATCGGCTGGGCCGGCTGGCCGGTCACCGCCATCTGCGCCATATGCTGGCCAACGAGGAATGCCGTCGTTTCAAACAGCGCACTGGTGACCTGTTGCCCTTGGCCGGTCGCCTGGCGCTGCTGCAGCGCCGCCAGCACGCCAATGGCTCCGAACATACCGCCGGTCACGTCGATCACCGACGCTCCGGCCCGCAGCGGTCGGCCGGGTGGCCCGGTCATGTAGGCCAGGCCGCCCATCATCTGCGTCACCTCATCCAGCGCCGTACGGTGTTCATACGGCCCGGCAAGAAAGCCGCGCGCTGAGCAGTAGATCAACCCGGGGTTTTCCGCCGAGAGGCTTTCGTAGTCAAACCCCAGCTTGTCCATCGCGCCGGGCCGAAAGTTCTCCAGCAAAACGTCAGCTTTCGTCGCCAGCGAGCGGGCGATCGCTTTTCCTTCGTCAGACTTGAGATTGAGGCACAGGCTTTGTTTGTTGCGGTTGTACATGGAGAAGTAGCCGGCCCCGGACCCTCGCAAACGCCGCGTCTTGTCCCCGCCGATCGGTTCGATTTTGATGACGTCAGCGCCGAGATCCGCCAGCATCAGCCCCACAACCGGACCCATGACCATGTGCGAGAACTCCACGACGGAGATGCCGGAGAGCGGCAGATTGGTGTCATTCATGGGCGGAATCCGGTTGGCTGAGGGATCGAGCAAATATGTTATATGATTATATCATTAGGACAAAAACGCGATGTCACTCCGATGCCCGAATCCTCTTCTACACCTCAGATTCTGATCAGCGAAGTTGGCCCCCGAGATGGCCTGCAGAGCGTTTCCGCCATTATGCCGCTTGAGGCTCGCAAAGCCTGGGTAGCAGCAGAGGCTGCAGCCGGAGTCCGGGAGATCGAGGTGGGATCATTTGTTCCGGCCAAGGTCATCCCCCAGATGGCCGGAACTGCCGAGCTCGTTGCCTACGCCCGTACCATCCCCGACCTGACCGTCGCAGCGCTTGTGCCAAACCTGCGCGGCGCCCAGGACGCCATCGAGGCCGGCGCCCACAAGATTTCGATTCCCTTTTCGGTCAGCGAAACGCACAGTCTGAAAAACGTTCGCCGAACACATGACCAGATGGTTGAGCAGGTTCGCGCGATTGCGGAGCTGGTCGCGCAGCAGCCGGAAGACCAGCGTCCACACTTTGAGGCGGGGCTCTCCACGGCTTTCGGCTGTACCCTGGAAGGGCCGGTGTCTGAAGATCTGGTTGTGCGCAGCGCAGAGCGATTGATCGAAGCCGGCTGCGCGGAAGTTGGACTCTCAGACACCACCGGCTACGCCAATCCGGCGCAGGTCCGGCGGCTGATCCGCAAGGTGCGAAGCGCCGTCGGTGACGACAAGCTGACAGGCGTGCACCTTCACAACACTCGAGGCGTGGGCCTGGCTAACGCGCTGGCGGCCCTCGATGAGGGCATCACGACGCTGGACAGCTCCCTTGGGGGTCTGGGCGGCTGTCCGTTTGCTCCCGGGGCCAGCGGCAACATCGTGACCGAAGACCTGGTTTTTATGCTCGAAGCGATGGGCTTTAACACCGGCATCGATATCCCGGCGCTCATGAAGGTCCGAGACGTCGTGCACAACGCATTGCCGGATGAACCGCTGTATGGATTTATCCCTGACGCCGGGCTGCCGCTAGGTTTCGCCCATGCCTGATACGCCGCTACGGCGGGTTAAGCCGGACCTGATGCCGGAGACGCTGCGCGCCAGCTGGGAAAAATCTCGCAACGTCCGCGGTGACGCCACCTTTATTGAGACCATGGCCAATGAACCGAGGCTTTTTGAGTGGTATCGGGATCAGTTTTATGGCCAGGTATTCCACGGCGGACGCGTACCCACCCGGCTTAAAGAGTTAGCCCGCTACCGTCTGTCGACCCGTCACGGCTGCCACTACTGCAATCAGGGCAATCGGCTCGACGCCCGGGCTGCCGGGCTCAACGATCAAGATCTGACCGCCATCGAAAACGATGAGCTGGACCATTTTTCCGGCCTTGACCGGGCGGTGTTGATGCTCGCCGATCAGATGCTGCTGACCGAACATCAGGGGCAGCTCAAAGGTCCGGTCTACGACTCGCTAAGTTCATTTCTTGACGACGGACAGATCATTGAGCTGGGTATGACCCTGGCGGTCCTGACCGGTATGGCCCGCTTTCTGTTTGTTTTTGACCTGGTGGAGAAAGAGGCCAACTGCCCGTTTCACCTGGGGGATTAAGCTTTTCACACTTTCCAAACCCTGCCGCAGGCCCTACCATTGCCAGCCTTGACGGCAATTCGCGCCCGCCGCGGAAAAATAAGGAGCAGTTCGTGAGCGTAGGAGACTTCAGCAGCATTCTGAAATTTTTCGGCGGCAGCCAGCCCAGCCCGGAGGAACAGGAAGTCCTGTTCAAAGAAGCGGCCATGATGGCGCTCGCCAGGGCCACCAGCGCTGATACCAACATCAAGCAGGTAGAGCTCGAGCACGTGCAGGACCTGCTCCGTGAAGCGACCGGCGACGAGTACAGCATTGGCGACATTCGAACCGCCGCCAAGTCGGAGGTGTTCGAGAGCCAGCCGCTGGAGAAATACCTGGCAGGCGTGGCCAAGAAGCTGGAAAACCACGACCGAATCAAGCTGATTCAGCTCGTCGGGCGTGTCATCCACGTCGACGACCGCGTCAGCCAGCTGGAAATCGACTACTTCAATCGCGTTGCGGCAGCGCTAAACGCCACGCCGGCAGATGTCCTCGGCCTGATTGCCGAGGACTAGTTCGGAGGGGTCAGGTTCGGGCCATCCCGCGGATGACCCCGGGCCTCGATCCGATGTTAGCCGCCCAGCGCTGGATGTTGGGCCAAGGTGGCAGCGAATCGGGTAAGCGAGCGGCCGACGTTGCGGCGGACGGATACGCGAGCAGGTCGGTCACCGTCAGCTCATCTCCCACCAGGTAGTCCCGAGCCGCCAGGTGCTCATCGAGCACCGCAAACAGGCGGCAGGCTGACTCGACGAAATAATCCACCGCCCGCGGGTCCTCCAGCGGGAATATCTCGCTGAACATAAACTGCCCGGCCAACGCGGGACTCAAGTCCGACGCGAGCATCCCGGCCCACTGATACATGTCCCGCCGTTCCGCCAGCGAATCCGGAATCAGCTTGCCGGCCTTTTCGCAAAGATAAAAAGCGATGGCCATGCTGCCGTAGACGGCCTCTCCCTCATCCAGCAGGAACGGCAGCTTGCCGAAGGGATTGAGCTTCAGCATTTCCGGGGTGCGGTGCTCTCCGGCAACTAGGTCTGCGGTTCGCGTTTCGTAGTCGAAACCGAGCTCTTCGAGCACCACCTGGGCTTTCTGCCCGTTGGCCGTCGGAACGGTATAAAGGATCATGGGTTAAGCCTCATTGGGTCACCAGCTCGAGCCATTCGCCGCTGGCTCCCACCACCTGCGCCGCCAAAGCGTCACTGCCCGGCAGCCCGACCGCCGCCGAACCCGGTGGCAGTTCGCTGACAGAAAAACCCATCGAGATTATCCCGGCCGGCACTCCAGCGACCGTCGGCCTCTCATCGGCAGTAGGCATCTGATCGATCTCAACCAGGTAGCCGGGCGCCAGCGGCAGCGCGCAGATCGGGTGCCGGGTCTCACGATCCAGATCAAAAGCAAGCGACAGGCCCTGTACCCGCGCGTCCACCAGCGGGGGGTCTGGCTCGAGCTGAAACTGCTTTCGGTACCACTGCTTCAAGGCATCGCCATCCTGTCCCGCGACAATACCGACAAAACAATGGCCAACACCACGCTCGAGGATCGGT
Source organism: Pseudomonadota bacterium (assembly GCA_039033415.1). Classification (NCBI taxonomy): domain Bacteria; kingdom Pseudomonadati; phylum Pseudomonadota; species Pseudomonadota bacterium. The sequence continues at coordinate 4,565 of JBCCCR010000034.1, forward strand.
AGATCAAAGCCTGGGATGGGGGCTTTGATCTGAGTGAGATACAGCAGCTCACCGCCCGGACCTTCAACCTGCATAGCGCGGATGTCCTTGGAAATCGACAGCTCAGCCGGCGGCCCAAGAATGCGGAACGGCGACTCCCCCAGCGACTCGGCTAGAGTGTCCACGTCGGCGACGGCAATTTCCGCAGCGTTCCAGCCCGGGTAGCGGAACGGCACATAGCCCGGCGCAGCCTCCACCTGCACAAAGCGCACAAAACCTGATTGTGCACCGCGAGGCAGCAGCTCCGCGCAGGGGGCGTCAGCCAGCGCCGGCGCGCTCCAGAGTTCGGCCAGTGATCCAGCTGACCCTTCCCATCGTCGCTCATACTCAAGAAATGTCTCATAGCAGGAGACCGCAGCGCCGAGGTCGGGAACGCCAACCGTGAACCCCGCAATGATCGGGAGGTGTGCCATGGGCCTAACCTCGCTCCCGGAAGGCCTGCTTGCCTTCCTGAATCAGGTTGTACACTTCCTGGGCCCGGCCGCCGATCTGCTCCAGCATCGCCTCGTGCGTCGCCAGGCCAACGGCTTTCCATTGCGCCATCTGCTCCGGACTGGGCTGGTGCATCGTGACCCCCAGCTCACCAAAGCCCTGCGCGATTCGGGCGATGTCTTCGCGAATGAGGCGACGCCCCTCAGCGGTTTCGTCCAGACTGCTCATGACCCGCGTTTGCCCCTCAGGACCCTGAGCCTCAAACCAGTCGAGGTTGGCCACGGTGAGGCCCGTGTCGAGCGCATGGCGGGTGAGATTGAAGTGTTTGGCCTCGCGGGAGATGCCGCCGATGGCAAACATGCCGATACCCCCCTGACCGCTGGCGATGAGCCCAGTTTGAAGCGACGGGATCACCTCAGAGAACGTCACCGGAATCAGGTCAGCGCCGATCGCCTCGCCAAAGATCCGCGAACCGAGCGCATTGGATGACCGCATGGACAGCCCCGCAGCATCCTCGGGAGTCAGGATCGGTTTGCGCGCATAGATATGAAACCAGCCAACCTCAGACCACTGGAGCAGCGCCAGCCGCTTATCCGCCAGCAGCTCGCGAAACACCTCGGTGAGGTATTCATCGAGCACATAGTCCGCTTCAGCCTGGGTCTCAAAAAGATAGGGCGCCAGCAGCACGCTGAGCTCCGGCACCACCGTTGCCAGCCCCTGGAGCGAGAACCCGCTGATCTGGATTCGGCCGCGACGAACGTTGGAGAGCGCCGTTTCCTCGCTGCCGATCTGGCCGGTAATAAACAGGTCCAGCTTCATGTCCGCCGGCATCTGGGCCTCGAAGCGCTCACCAAACCGCAGCCACATGTCGTGCCAGGGGGTATTGGGTACCGCCAGCGAAGAGACTCGTATAACCTGCGTGCGCTCAGCCGTGCTCGGCTCTGCGTCGTCCCCGCAGCCGCTTAGCAAAACGATCAGCGTGATATTGGCGACTAGCGTTGTTAACGGCTTCATCCATTCACCCTCAGCAGCTCAAGCGCCGCGTGTGCGTGTGCCGACGCCGCAGCGTTTAGGTCGGACACCGTTTGAAGTCGCGCAGCGGCGCTCGATTCCGGGCGCCCTTCGATACCGGTCGTCAACTTGGCCTCGCCCAGGAGACTCGAGAGCTCACTCTCGATCGCTGCCCGCCATAACCCGGTCGCATGCTCGCCGCAGCGGAGCGCGTCAAAGAGCTGCTGCTGAAGCGACTCGGGATCGGGCGGCCTCGTCGATCGGACCGCGCCGTTTGCGGTGTTGTCATACCAGGGAAAAAACAACTGAGCGTGACGCAGCTGTCGCCAGCGGCGAAGCAGGTGGGCTCCGCAGTCGTCCATCGGCAGGAGCGGCCACCATCGCGCCGCATCGAGTGGAACCCCGTCAGGACAAAGCGGTTGGTGCAGAGCAACCGGCACCGCCGGCGTCAGGTTCTGCATGTGAGCGGCGATCGCCGCCGCCCCGCCCAGGGCAACCAGACCCAGACAATGCTCATCCACAAACTGTTCATGGACTGCGCGCGCGATGGCCTCGAGATCATCAGCCGCCGCCTGCAGCGGGCCGGTCTCGCCATGAAACGGCAGATCGGGGAGCACCACTCGGTAGGCGTCGTCGCCGGCTTTTTGCAGCTCGGCGGCAAATTCAGCGGCGCTGTCTCCCGAGCCGCCCAGGTCGTGCAGCAGCAGGAGAGATCGATCGGCGTCTCCAAATTGACGAACACGCCATTGGCCGAACTCGTCGCCGACAAAGCTATCGACCCGGCACGGCGTGGGCTCGACAGCCTCCAGCGCCGGCCCTGCCGTCACCTGGTCAAAGATCTCCCGCACCCGCGCCCGCACCACCTCAGGATTCATGTCGATAGACTCGATGCTCACACCCTCGGGGACGCCGCTCAGGCGGTCTGCCGTGTTCTCCAGTGGGTCTCCGCGGCGGAACAGGATATGGCACGGTCGGGTGATCCGCTCCGCCACCGGGACCGCATCCCAGGAAAAGGCGGCGCCGTAGCCAATCTTGTAGTCTTCACCGGCGTAGAGGTAATCGTGAATATAGCCATCCCAAACCTCGGGCGGTGCCTGGTTAAGCGTCATGCGCGCGGCCGGACGCTGATCAAACCAGGGAAAGAAAATGGTCTGCTCGGCGATCTTGCCCCACAGTTGGATCAGGTGGCTGCCATCCCAGCGCGGTGGGTTGGGCTCAAAATATCCCGAGAGAATGTGCGCCTGCTCCAGCTGATTAAACGCCGGCACGCCGTCGAGCACCATGTGGGCGACCGCATCGGGATGTTGGTCGGCCAGCGCCATGGCAATCTGCGCACCGGTGTGCACACCCATCACCAGCGCCTGGCGGATCCCCAGTTCCTCCAGCACCCGCTGCAGGTTATCGGCAAAGTCCGCGATCCTGGGCTGGTCTTGCGGCAGGAGATCCGAGAGACCAAAACCCGGCGTGTCGGGCGCGACAACCAGGTATTTTGGCGCCAGCTCCTCCATCAGCGTCAGCTGCGTGGCGGAAGTCTGGGGCGACTGATGAAGCAGCAGCACCGGCGGGCCGCTGCCGGCGTAGCGCAGGTGATTGCGCCGACCGTCGATCTCAATGATCTGGCGGCGAATGCTCACTCAGCCGCCGGCGGATCTTCGACCAGCTCGACATATTCTCCGGCCGCCCCTTTTAGCACCACGCTCCGCCGACCGTTGTAGGGAGCGCCAGGGTTAGCGGCCGGAATGCCGAGCCAGCGTTCTCGATAGGGTGAAATGTCGTCCACCAGGAACGTCACCATCGCGATACCCCCAGGCATCCCTTCTGAGGTTGGCGAACGGCTCGCGGCCTCGTCGGGATAGTCGTCCAGCTCCAGCAGGAAGCGCTGCGACAAAGGCACAATCGTCAGCGGATACATGGTGTCGTCAGGCACACCCCAGGCGCGTGACAGTACGCTCACCTTATAGTCGTAAGGACCATTCACTGGCATCCCCAGCGTATCGCGATAAAACGTATCGATCGCGGTGCGATCGCGCGCGGCCAGTACCATGATGAACACCCGGTCCACCGGGCTTGTGGCCGGCAGCAGCCCGAAGCCCGAGTTGTCGGGCGTGATGCGCGTAAAGTAGAGCAGTTCGTTGCCGGGCCCGATGGCCTGCATGGCCTTGATGCGCTTCTGCTCGGTCAGAAAGTTTGGCTGGCCAATCACCTCAAAGTGAGGGCTCGCTTCGAGGCGGAGGTTGAGCGCATCCGGGTCCTCCACCAGGATTTCGATGGCGTTCCAACCTTCGGTCTTGAGCGGCTCGTAGTTGCCCTGGTCGGGCGTCTGGACAAATCGGAGATAGACCGGCTCATTGCTTTCAGGCTGGATGATCTCGAACGGGTTGTCGGCCACGTCCGGCGCGTTCCAGCTGGCTGCGAGCACGGCGCCCACCTCACCGCTCGCAACCTCCTGATAGTTGAGAGTGTCCTGGTAAATGTCAGCGACCTGATTCGGGTCGCTGACCATGACGGTAACCATCAGGATCGCTTTCAGCATGGCGTGATAATACCCCGCTCCAGAAGGCGGCCAATGGCGGCCGCCTGTTGATCGACAAAAAACTTCCGCTCCGGCACCTGATACCCGTCGGGCTGACTTAACCCGTTGGCCGCATGGATCGGCTCGCCGGCATAAATGTGCTCGAACAGCTCCAGCCGCTGGCGGGAAAGCAGATTCGGCATGCCGGGGCGGTTGCGGTAGCGGCGCAACGACGCCAGGTCGAGCGCCCCCGTCGCGGCGCAGGTTTCGCCGGTGCCGGCCTCGGCCATCACCGCGCCCTTGTAGTCCAGCACCTTCGACATGCCGTCGGTGGAGTTCACGGGAATCCCCGCCTGATAAAGACCGGCGCTGTTGGCCGAGACGACATAAGCGAGGTTCTCCATGGCCCGCGCCCGCTTGGCAATGTCTTTTGGCGTCAGCATTGGGCTCCCCATTTCGCTGGTGGAATGGGTCAAGACCTCGGCTCCGCGGAGCGCCAGCGCTCGACTGATCTCCGGATAAAGAATCTCTTCAGACGCCACGCAGGCGATTCGTCCGAGCACGGTGTCGGCCACCGGGAAGACGCCCTCAATGCCGTACCGGTCCAGGTAGGCGTCCCACACATCATGGGGCGTTGGCGCATACATCGAGATCAATCGACGATAGCGCAGCACCACGTCGCCGTTGTCGGCGATGAGAAAGCAGGTCTGAAAATAGATGTCCGAAAAGTGCGGGTCGACCTCATACGCGTTGCCAGCGATAAAAACCTGATTGTCCACCGCGACTTTGCCCAGCGCCTCGTACTCCGGGCCGTCGATCTCGATCGCCGCCAGCGCTTTCCAGGCGGGAATCGGTTCGCCCGCCGGATAGCAGGTGAGAAAGTACTCCGGCAAAACGATCAGCCGCACGTCGGGCCCGGTGAACAGCTTGGCAGCGCGGATCTGGACCGCAATGGCATCGATGGTTTCGAGCATGCGGGCGCGCGCCTGCTCGTGGGTCATGCCGTTTACCGCATGACAGGCGGTTTGCAGCGCAATGGCCTGATACGCGGGATGGTCGGTAGCCATCAGCGCTCGAGTTCAACCAGCTCGTAGAAGGTTTGCATGTAGCCACCGACGGCGCCGCGCACAAAGATGTAGTCGTCGTCCGCCGTGCACCACACCTCGTACGGGGGGTGCTCTTCCGGCAGGCCACCCTCAGCGGTGTCGGTGTACTGGAATTTGTGGCAATCGAACGTCCCGGCCGGCACTTCAATCGTTTCGTCACCGAGATACTCGAGCCCGAAGCCAACCTTAAACAGCAGCGGCCCGGTGGCGCCACGATGGTCTGGGGAGGTCAGCATCATGTTGGGGAAGTATTGCTTCCTGGGACCTGACTGATCGAAGACCGCAAAACACATCCCGTCCGCTACGAGCGGATGGGTTCCCAGCCATGGCACGGGCTGATCCAGGTCCATCCGCTGGCTCAATCTGCCGTCACGCTGGTTGTAGGACTCACACTCGGCCACCCTGTCGGTGAAGCGGAACCAGGCGGTGCCTTCAAACTTGTCAGCGATTGTCAGCCGATTAAAGCAGTCGACGGGCCTCCAGTTCTTGTCCCAGCTGACAGTCACATCACGGAGCACCGAAGGGGCGTCGTCGATTTCGCAGTGAGCCCGCAGCGTGCGCGCACCGTCGCCGTGGACGGTGACAATAAAACTCTCCCGGCCGCGTTCATGGCCCATGCGCTCCGGCTTGGTGCTGGTGTAAAGGAGTTTTCCGCGAATCGTTCGATGGTCCATAGTTAAGTTCCGATGATGTGTAAGCCAAGCATGGCGTTGATCAAAAGCCCCACCCAGATCGTGACGACAAAAGGTTTCACCTTACGCAACGAGGCTTTGATGGTGGCGTTGACCTCGTCGTCAGGCCCGACGGTAACAAGCTTGCCGAAGGCAGGCCCAAACGGTTTCAGGTTGACCCGGATCAGCAGCCCCATGGTCATCAAACCCGCAAAGACGATCAGCTTCCAGGCAAACCAGTCGGCGCGGATCAGCTCACCACCCGCGAGCGTGTAGCCGGCCAATGCCAGCAGGGCGGTAATCACCAGGACCCTACCCCACCAGTCAACCTTCGTCAGAATGACGGCCTGACCGTGGCTGATATGCAGCTTGATCACGGTGGCCACCCAGAGGAGGCCGAAGATCCACAGCCCGACCACCGACACCATGGACATGTCAACGATGCCCAGCCGCCAGGCGATGTGAAATCCCACCGGCAACGACAGCGCCATGCAGATCCGGGGCGCCTGGTCGACAAACAGCATGATGTCCGCCGCCGTCCGGCGCGCCTCGACGCTCCGCGAGTCGTCGGCGATGTATTTGCTGGAATAGAAGACGCCCAGGTCGCCGCCCAGCCAGTACACAAACAGCAGCAGATGAAAGAGCTTTAGCAGCAGGATTTCGGACATCGCGTAGGATCCGAGGGAGAGAGGCGGAATTGTACTAAAAGTATAACTTTAGTACAGTTTCGTCTCCCTTCGAAAACCGGCATCGACGACCTTTGGACTGGCTGACCCCCGAGATTGCAGCCCTCTCCGCGACCGCGGTGACCATCGCGTTTGTCCATACTCTGCTGGGACCCGATCACTACCTCCCTTTTGTCGCCCTCAGCAAAGCGCGCGGCTGGACCGTTAAAAAAACGCTGGCGATTACGGCTGGCTGCGGCCTGGGTCATGCAGCCGGTTCGGTGGCGCTGGGTTTTATCGGCATCGCGCTGGGCACAGCCCTCAGCACCATGACCGGCATTGAAAGCTGGCGCGGCGATCTGGCGGCCTGGGGACTCACCGCGTTCGGCGTTGTGTATCTGGCAATCAGCCTAAAACGGCCGGCCAGGAAGCAGCGCCACAGTCACCCTCACGTACATGCCGACGGCACCGTGCATCAGCATGCCCACGATCATCATGGCGTTCACGTCCATGCTCATGAAGAGGCCAGGAGCAGCAACGTGTCCTGGGCGATCTTTATTGTGTTTGTGCTGGGGCCTTGCGAAGCGTTAATCCCGCTGTTGATGGTGCCGGCGAGTCAGAGCGACATGGCTGGAGTGTGGCTGGTCACCGGGCTGTTCGTCTCGGTTACGCTCGTAACGATGCTGGCTGCCGTGGCGCTGTCGCTGGTTGGCCTGAAACAGGTCAGGCTCCCCGCCATCCAGCGCTATGGCGGCGTGGTGGCCGGCGCTGCTATCTGCTGCTGTGGTCTGGCGATGCTGGCCGGACTTTAGCGGGCCGCTTATAACAGCGGCATCACGTCGATCGGCTGTCGATCAGGGTCGTCTGCCAGAAGACCGCGCAAGATCGCAATATGCCCCTGACCGCCGATAACCACCACCCTTGACCCCGGCGTCGCGTGCCGCTGCACGTTGGCGTACATCCGGAAGTTTCGATGCCACCAGCTGGCTGCCGCATCCGCGCCGACAAAATCCTCTCCCGCACCTAGGTGGTTAGTCAGGAGATAGAACGATCGATTCCGCTGATCCTCCGCGGGGCTATTGTGGTCGTGCAGCAGTTCCGCCAATGGCAAGGTCGCCTGCTTTCGGTTGGTTTCCTCGGTGATTTCCGCAATGAGTGCGTCGAGCCTGGCCTTGGTCTCCGGATCAGATTCAATGCGCTTAAAGAGTTCTTCAGCTTCCCAGCCCACCTCGCGCTCATCGAAGGGGTGCACCTCTTTGAGGTTCGCCAGCGCCGCGACGCGAAATCCCAGCTGATAGATTTCGTTGTGTGTGAGCTCAAAACTTCCGGCGCGATAGCCCTCGTACTCAGCCTGCATCTCCTGCTGCATGGCCGGATCGTACTCAAGCAGCACGCTCGTCGGCTTGAGCGCCGCGATCCGCTGGCTCAGCGCCTGAAGATAAGCCTGATTTTCGTCCGTCATCACGTCTAGGACATCGGTCTTGACCACGTCCTGGCCAGGATTATGGAAATGGAACAGGCCGATGAGCAGCACCTGTGCGGGCGGCTCATCAGCGGCCAGAGCGGGCGATGCGAGCGCCAGCAGGGTGGTCAGTGTCGTGCAGCGCAGAAGAAAACCCTTTCCGATCATCGTTGAAGCTCCGGCCGTTGCTGTACGGATCGTCGCGCTGCGACACCGCCACGTCTACGGTCTAAAGTCACACAGGCGCTGCGCTTCGAACGTAGGCCGCGACCGCCTCAACCCACTCGTGAGGGCGCTGATCCACGATGTCGATAGCGCCGCCCTCGATAGCGACAAAATCGAAGTCCGGGCGCAGCTCGTGGGACCATTTGGCGTGCTCGTAGATCTGATCGCCGGTGTTGGTCAGGATCAGCGTAGGGTGCGTGATTTGGCTGAGCGTTCTCGCGTGGTCGTAGGCAAAAGCGGCGTTGTGCCCGTACCAAAACGGGCCGAAGCCCTGCAGTTGTTCAACGACGTATCGGGTCACCAGGGCGGGATCGGTGCCCTCTCCGGCCCACTGGTAGCGGTTGGCGTAAAGGCTCGACAGATGGCTGCCGTCCACGTGGTGCTCAAAGCCCTTTTCGTTGTCTTCCACCATGTTGATGAACGCCTGCCGCTCATCATGCTTCAGCGGAACCGGGCCGTTGAGAATCAGGCGCTGCACCCGATCAGGAAACTGCAGCGCCACCTCGGTCACGATCAGCGCCCCCGTGTGGTGACCGAGCAGGACGGCCTGATCGATGCTCAGCTGATCGAGCACCGGCGGCACGGCCTGAGCATAGTCAGAAACCGAGGGCACAAAGTCCGGCGCGTCGGACAGACCGAAACCCGGTGTGTCGATGCCCACCGCTCTTAGCCCCTGATCCCGGAGCAGCGGATAGACCGTGTCGAACTGCCGCAGCGTCATCGGTGCCTGATGGCACAAGATCAGGGGCGGACCATCACCCTGGGTATCCATAAAGTGAACCTGGCCAAATGGTCCGTCCGCGTAGCCTCGTTTCATCGTTGAACCCCCTTACTGTCCGATTCTTAGCCCACGACCTGTTTCCGCCGGCTCGGCTGCCTACATCATAAGGCTCGTCAGAGGTTGCTCAAAAAGCCGTCGTCTTAAAGGTGGTGAGACGAATCTGCACCCGGCCGCGTCCCATGGCTCAACGAGAAGGGACTTACAGAGGCGAAAAATCATGGAATGTCTCAACACTTACGCAAAAAGACGATCGTTGCGGGCGCTGCGTTGGGCTTGTGGCCTGCTGCTGGTAGGTAGCTTTCAGCTTGCGCTGGCCGGCGTTGAGCCGGCGGTCAGCATCACCTCGGTTGATTTGACCGCGGACGAAGCCGGCCCTGATACCGCGACTTTCACGATAACGCGGTCGGTGGTAGCGCCACAGCAACTGATCGTCAATCTTGACATCACCGGCTCAGCAGCCAGGCTGACCGATTACCAGATCGACCGCATTCTTAGCGGCGCGCCCCTGGCGGTGGGTATTCCGGCCAACCAGGCCAGTGTAACGGTTACCATTACACCGATTGCCGACAACCAGGTTGAGGGGACGGAGGACGTAGTGGCAGCACTTCAGCCCGGAACCGGCTACCAGGTCGATAGTGTTGATGATGAGGTCACGCTGACCATTGCCGACGACGTGCCCGAAGTGAACCTTACCCTGATCGACGCGGCCATGGACGAGCAGGGCCAGGTGCCGGGCCGCTTTCGGGTTACGCGATCCCCCAACGGCAACACGCTCGCCTCGCTGACGGTCGATATCGATATCGCCGGCACGGCGACACGCAACGTGGACTACTCCATCACGGGGGTAATCGGCGGTAATCCGCTGGCGGTCAACATTCCGTCCAACCAGTTGGAGGTCATCGTAGTGCTGACGCCCCGGCTGGACTCGATGGTGGAAGGCACTGAAACGATTCAGGTGACACTGGTGCCCGACCCAACGAGCTATACAGTGGGTGCCGACACGCAGGCGGAGCTGACGCTGGCCGACTCAGTGCCCGAAGTGAATCTGAGCCTGGTAGAGGGCGCGATGGACGAAGCGGGACCGGTGACCGGGCGATTTCGCGTAACCCGGACCAACGCCGGCAATCCGACCGCGGCGCTGACGGTCAACATCGACATCACTGGCACTGCCCAGCGCAACGTCGACTACAATCTCGGGAGCATCTTTGCCGGCAGTCCGCTGGCCGTCCAGATCCCTGCCAACGTCAACGAGGCGGAGTTTGTTCTCACGCCGCGCCCGGACAATATCGTTGAAGGCGTGGAGGACGTCCAGATTACGCTCCAACCTGATCCGTCGCTCTACACTGTGGGCACTCAGACCCAGGCGGACCTTACGCTGGCCGACAGCGTGACCGAGGTCAACCTGAGCGTCGTCGACAGCTCGATGGATGAGGCCGGACTGGTCGCCGGTACGTATCGGGTGACCCGCACCAACGCCGGCAATATCAACCAGGCGATAACGGTCAACGTGGACGTCACCGGAACCGCCGCGATCAACACCGACTACCGCCCCATCAGTCTGTTTGCCGGCGCACCCTTTGCGGTGAATCTGGGTATCGGAGAAACCGAAGCGATCTTTACCTTCGAGCCTCGTGCCGACAACGTGCTTGAGGAAACCGAGACGATTGTTGTGACCCTGCAGCCGAACGCATCGACCTACACGGTCGGCTCCCAAACCCAGGCCGACTTTACGCTCGCGGACGATCCGGTGGTGGTGACCTTGACCCAGGAAGACGACACCCTGGCTGAACAGGACCTGGAGACCGGCAGCTTTCTGGTAACCCGGAGCAACAACGGCGACCTGACACGCTCTCTTCTGGTCAACCTGGAGGTCGGCGGAACCGCCACTCAAAACGTCGACTACCGCATTGAAGACGTCTTCGGCTCCTCACCCGCAACAACCACCATACCGGCCAACGAGCTGGAGGCGCGAATTGTTCTCACGCCCATCGCCGACCAGCCAGACAACGAGCCGGATGAAAGCATCGAGCTGCGGCTGCTGGAGAGCACCAGCTATAGCGTGGGGACCACCGCTCCGCTGACCTTTACGCTGTTCGATCTGATCGACTTTCTGTTTGCCGACGGGTTTGAGCTGGCGCCTGTGCCCCAGTCTTGCAGTCTCAGCGAACTCTCGAAGTTAGTGCCGGAGCGTTTTGTCGACCAGGGCAGCAGCTTGCTGGACCTGGATACCGGGCTGAGCTGGTCGCGCTGCGGCCTGACCGGCCGCCAGGACCCGCTTGGCTCGGGCTGCCTGCCGGACAACCTAGCCGCCTGGCCGGCGCTGACCGACGGATTCTGGCTCCAGCGATTCAACGAAGGCTGGGTCGGCGACAACGAAGGCTTCAGCGACTGGCGCCAGGCGAGCGAGCGCGAGCTCAAGTCTTTGCCTATGGCGTGCGGCAACGCCCTGGTCCGCTGAGGTGGTCTCCGAAACCCGCTAGATCGGAGTTATGCCCGGGCGCCGAAGCCGTCGGCGTCCGGGCGGCGACCCAATCACCAATCCGCTGGGTAGCTGGAGAGCTTGGCTGGTAAAGTCTCCCCTTACGAGGTGAGAGACCCACGCTACGCATCATGACACCAGCGACCCTGCCCCTTCGTCTTTGGCTGTCCGCTGGCGCGACGCTGCTGCTGGCCGCCTGCGTCAGCCGAGTGGGCCCCGTCACCGAGACCGCAACCGATGACCTGGTCGTCTACAGCGAACAGCGTCAACCCTGTGCGCAGCGATCACCAACCAAACGGGCACTGTTCGGCGACCTGCACATCCACACGGCGTTTTCCTACGACGCCCGCCCACGCGGGACCGAGACCACGCCGGCGGACGCCTATCGATTCGCCAGAGGCGAGCCGCTGGGCATTCCGCCCTATGACGAGAACGGCAGGCCTGCAGCAACCCAGCAGCTCGACTATCCGCTGGACTTCGCCGCAGTCACCGACCACTCCGAGTTCTTTGGCGAGATGACGCGCTGTTACGATGCGGAGAGTGTCGTTTACGACCTGCCGACCTGCCGCCTGATTCGGCAGAACGAAAACGAGGGCATGTTTGCCATGTTTCGTGTCGTTGGCGCGACCGATCCGAAACACCTGCCGGACGTTTGCGGCGAGGACGGCGAGGCGTGCATCGAGCCGGCGAACGACCTCTGGCGACAGATTCAGGACATGGCGGAGGCCGCCTATGATCGGACATCAGCCTGCACCTTCACCACCTTTGTCGGCTACGAGCACACCGGCACACCCAACTCCAACAACATTCATCGGAACGTGCTGTTTCGAAACGCCGTAGTCCCGACCCGCGCGATTTCCTACATTGAGACGCCCAGCGACCGGCTGCTCTGGGATCAACTCAAAGAACAGTGCCTGGAGGGGCTCGACGGCTGCGACGTGCTGGCGATTCCGCACAACGCCAATCTCAGTTCTGGGGCGATGTTCCCCTCCTACATCAGCGGCTTCGAGTCCGTGGAATCCGCCCGCGCGATGGCAGAGCTGCGAAACGCGATGGAGCCGGTGATGGAGGTGTTTCAGCACAAAGGCAACTCGGAGTGTTTCAACGGGCTGCCCGATATCCTCGGCGCACCCGATGAGCTTTGCCAGACCGAGCAGGTCCTGGAGCTAAACCGTGAGGTTGATGTGTTTGGCGAGTACCGGATCGTCGATTTCTGCGAGGACGGCGAGGTCGGGACACGCGGGTTTCTCCGGGTCGGGTGCATCTCGAAGAACGATTTTTATCGAAGCGTGCTGCTGACCGGCCTGCAGGATGAGGCGGCTATCGGCATCAATTCCTACAAGCTCGGCGTCATCGCCTCGACCGATACCCACATGTCGCTGGCCGGCGATACGTCGGAAGAACACTGGAAAGGTCATCTGGTCAGCGAGGTGGACCTCGGCGGCCGGCTGCGGAACATCGAGACGTCCGCCACGAGCCTCGCGGGCAATCCCGGCGGTCTGGCGGGCGTCTGGAGCGTTGAGAACTCGCGCGACGCGATTTTCGACGCGCTGCGACGCCGCGAGGTGTTCGGCACCACGGGAACACGAATCGAGCCCCGGCTGTTCGGCGGCTGGGATTTGAGCAATGACGCCTGCGGGATGAACGACCGGGCGGCTCACGGCTACGCCGTGGGCACACCCATGGGCAGCGACCTGGCGCCCCGGCCGGCAGGTGCCGCGCCGAAGCTGCTCGCCAGCGCCGTTGCGGGCCCGGACGGCGCGCCGCTCCAAAAACTGCAGCTAATCAAAGGCTGGGTCGACGAGGCGGGTCGCTCGAACTACAGGATCTACCACCTCGCCGGGGCGCAGCATCCCTATCACAACGCGCCCGATCCGGCAGAGAGCAACGAGCAGAGCCATGGTGAGCAGGCGCTGTGCCGTGTATTTGAGGATCCCGACTTCGAGCCAGACCAGCCGGCGTATTACTACCTTCGCGCGGTCGAAATACCCACCCTGCGCTGGAGCTCGCACGCCTGCCTTGCCTTGGCGCCGGATCAGCGACCGAGGGAATGTGATAACGAGGCACCCAAAACGATCCAGGAGATGGCCTGGACCTCGCCCATCTGGTACCTCCCCGACAGCCAGGCCGCAACCCCTGATGCCGGAAGCCCCAAATAGCACTCGTCCAACGCCAAACCCGGTATTAAAATCTCCCGCTTTCGGGTCATAACCACAGGAAACCCCAACCCATGAATCGCGTTTTTAACTTCAGCGCCGGGCCGGCCGTTTTGCCGCTTGAGGTTCTCCAGCAGGCCGCGGAGGAAATGTGTGACTGGCAAGGCACCGGGATGTCGGTGATGGAAATGAGTCACCGCGGCCCGCAGTTCATTTCGATCTACGAGCGGGCGGTCGCTGATCTGCGCAAGCTGCTGAGCATCCCCGACGACTACGAGGTGCTTTTCCTGCAGGGTGGCGCAACGGCCCAGAACGCGCTGGTCCCGATGAACCTGCTGCGGGGCATGACAACCGCCGACTATGTGAATACCGGCGCCTGGTCCAGCAAGTCCATTCGGGAAGCCGGGAAGTTTTGCCAGGTAAACGTGGCCGCGAGCTCCGAGGCTCAGAGCTTCACCTGCATCCCAGACGTGGCGGACTGGCAGCTTGACCCCAAGGCTGCTTACGTCCACATCTGCGCCAACGAGACCATCGGCGGCGTGGAGTACCACTTTGTTCCGGACACCGGGGACGTCCCGCTGGCGGCCGATATGTCGTCCAACATCCTCTCACGACCGGTCGATGTGTCCCGCTTTGGCCTGATCTACGCCGGCGCTCAGAAAAACATTGGTCCCGCTGGAGTGACGATCATCATCGTTCGCAAAGACCTGCTTGGGCACGCGATGCCCAGCACGCCTTCAGTGCTTAACTACCAGCTGCAGGCCGAGAAAGACTCCATGCTCAACACCCCTACCAGCTACGGCATTTACGTTGCCGGGCTGGTTTTTCAGTGGATCGACCGGCAGGGCGGCCTGGCGGCGATGGAAACGCGAAATCGAGAAAAGGCGGCCATTCTCTATGACTACCTCGACCGCAGTGAATTCTTCAGCAGCCCCGTGGCGGTCAGCGACCGCTCGTTGATGAATGTGCCTTTTCGACTGCGGGACGAATCACTGAACCAAACATTTCTCGACGGTGCTCAGGAGCGGGATATGCTGCAGCTGAAGGGCCACCGATCCGTCGGCGGCATGCGGGCAAGTATCTACAACGCCATGCCGCTGGCCGGCGTCGAGGCCCTGGCGGCGTACATGGCAGATTTCGAACAGCAGCATGGGTGAGTCACCGACGCGCGCAGCGCCCTTCCGGGTACTCACGCTTAACAACATCTCCGTCCGGGGCCTCCAGCGCCTTCCTCGCGAGCGCTATGAGGTCGCGTCGGAGATCGGCAGCCCTGACGCCATTTTGGTGCGCTCCGCAAACATGCACGACCAGGAGATTGCGGCCAGCGTTCTGGCCGTTGGCAGAGCCGGCGCTGGGACCAACAATATTCCGATCGAAGAGCTATCAGGCCGAGGAATCCCGGTCTTTAACGCGCCGGGCGCTAACGCCAACGCGGTCAAAGAACTCGTTCTTGCCGGCATGCTTCTGGCCGCCCGCAATATCTGTCAGGCGTGGCGGTACACGCTGGCCCTGGACGGTGACGACAGCTCCCTCGCCAAAGAAGTGGAAGTTGGGAAGAAACGTTTTGTCGGCTATGAGCTGCCCGGGCGGACGCTGGGCGTGATCGGCTTAGGCGCCATCGGTGTTGAGGTTGCCAACGCGGCGCACCTGCTCGGGATGAAGGTGCTGGGGTTTGACCCCGCCATCACGGTTCAACGGGCCTGGCAGCTCTCCTCAGGCGTGGAGCAAGCGCTGTCGCTCGACGATCTGTTCACCCGAAGTGACCTGATCACCATCCACGTACCGCTACTGGAGGCAACCCGAAACCTGGTCAACGCCGGGCGATTGGCGCTCCTGCCCGAGGGGAGCGTGGTGCTCAATTTTGCCCGCGCGGGTATCGTTGATGACAAAGCCATGGTGGCGGCCCTGGACGCTGGCCAGCTAGGCGCCTACGTCTGCGACTTTCCCACGCGCGAGCTCAAAGATCATGCAAAAATTGTCACGCTGCCCCACCTCGGCGCGTCAACGGCGGAAGCCGAAGAAAACTGCGCGGTGATGGTGGCAAACACGCTGCGCGAGTTTCTCGAAGACGGCACCATCCGAAACTCAGTCAATTTCCCTCAGGCGGTACTCCCACGGACTCAGCCGGCGGTCCGCATGGCCATCGCCAATCGAAACGTCCCCAATATGGTGGGGCAGATTTCGAGCATTCTGGCGGAGGCCAACCTGAACATTGCCGACCTGCTCAATAAATCTCGCGGGGAGGTGGCATACACGCTACTGGACGTGGACGGTGACGTGGTGCCCAAATCGGTGGTCACGCAGCTCGAGCAGATTAGCGGCGTGCTGTCGGTACGGCTGCTTTAGGCGCTCCAGTAGCGCGTAGCCAGGCTAAGTCTCGAAGATGGGTGGCTGCTACCATAACGAAGCGCGCGTCCGCTGCCCGGGACAGGCCGCACAATTAGTCAAAGGGGAGTCCACCGTTGTCCGAAGTCATCATCGCCAAGGATCAGGGCCTGCGGGGCCGGACGATCGCCTGGTCCGCTGGCCAGATCGCCGTGCAGATCTACCGGGACGTGCCGTCGCTGCTGCTGCTCTTTTACATGACCCAGGTGCTCGGCATCAGCCCCGGGCTGGCCGGCGGCGCCATCTTTGTCCCGAAGCTGATTGTCGCCGTACTGGCCGATCTCGGTGCCGGGTGGTTCAGTGACCGCCTAAAAGAAACCAATCGGCGGGCGCATCTGCTGCTGCTGGGCGCCGTGATTTCGCCGCCACTTCTGGTGCTGCTGTTCCAAGCGCCGGGGGACGGTACCGAGATGATGCGTGCGCTGCAGGTGTCCCTCGTGCTGTCAGCGTACATGATCGTTTTCTCGCTGTTTTCCGTGCCTCATCTCGCGCTGGGCACCCAGATCTCCGCAGACCCCGGGCGCCGCACTGCCGCCATGGCCTGGCGAACCGCCATGGCGGCCGTTGGCCTGCTGGTCGCGGCATCCGTTGCCCCTATCCTGGTTGAGCGCTTCGGCGGCGGTGCGTCAGGCTACAGCCTGATGGCTTGGATTCTTGGCGCAATCTGCCTGGTGACGCTACTGATCGCCTGGTGGGGCAGTCGGCATATCGATATTCGCGATGCCGCCCGAGCGATTCCTCAGGCGGCCGCACAGGCCACTGGAAAGGCGATGGGTCGCTGGCGTGCGCTGGCGGCGAACCGTGCTGCGCTGGGGTTGCTGGGCGCGTTCCTTTGTCAGCTGTGTGCCATGGGCATGGCCTACGCGACTTTGGCCTATCTCTTCAGCTTCAACCTCGAGTTCCCGAATCCCCTGGAGACCATCGGGATTATGGTGCTGCTGACCAGCGTGATGGCCATGGCCATGCAGCCGATCTGGGTGGCTGTGTCCCGCAAGATCGGGCGACGCGCAGTCTATCTGCTGGGTTTGCTGGGCTATACGTTTTCCCTGTGCCTGATCGCGTTTGCGCCGGCTGGCAACAGCCTGTGGGTCTACGTGGGCGGGGTCATTATGGGAACGTTTCAGTCGGCGTGCTTTACCACCGCTTTTTCCTTGCTGTCCGACGTCATCGAGCACGACCGCGAGATCAGCGGTGAATCGCGCGCGGGGTTCTTCTCAGCGTTGTTTACCATCATCGACAAAGTCGGTTTTGCCCTGGGCGGCACGCTGCTGGTGGGCCTGGTGCTTGAGTTCACGGGATTCGCCGCGGGACAGCCGACGCAAAGCAAAGACGCGCTGTCCGGCATCACGCTCGGTTTCGCGCTGCTGCCGGCGTTTTTCAACGTTCTCTCGATGGCGCTGTTGTTGTTTGTTTATCCGCGAGAAAAGCCGGCCGCTACGGTTTCGTAGCGGCCAGACAACGCGGCGTTAGCGCCCCATATCGAAGAGCAGTACCTCGGCGTCACTGACGCCCTCGATCTCATGGCGATCCGCGCCGGTCATCGCGACACCGTCTCCAGCCTTCAGGGTTTTTCCGTTCAGCCTGACCGAGCCGCGCGCGACCTGGAGCCAGCCGTTTCGCTGCGCTGCCAGCTCAAACTCCACCTGATCACCCGCATCGAGCAGTGAGGCGTAGAGGTCCACGTCCTGATGGATCGTGACCGAACCGTCCCGGCCGTCGCGGGAACCGACGAGACGCAGCTTGCCGCGCTTTTCGGCATGGGTGAAGGCCTTTTGCTCGTAGCTGGGCTCCAGCCCCTTCTTTTCCGGCATGATCCAGATTTGCAGGAAGTGCACCGGGTCAACGTCGGAAGCGTTGTATTCGCTGTGCCGCACGCCGGTGCCCGCAGTCATGCGCTGCACGTCACCCGGGCGGATCACCGATCCGGTGCCGAGGCTGTCCTTGTGCTCCAGCGCACCGTCCAGCACGTAGGAAATAATTTCCATGTCGCTGTGGCCGTGAGTATCGAACCCCTTACCAGGCTGCACCTGATCTTCGTTGATCACCCGCAGCGGCCCAAAACCCATAAATTGTGGGTCGTAATAATGGCCAAAGGAAAAGGTGTGCCGGCTGTCCAGCCAGCCAAAGTTAGCGACGCCGCGTTCGTTTGCCGGTCGAATTGCAAGCATGATGTGCTCCTTCAAATTCGTCGCTAATTGATGGGAGCTATTTTCGACTATCCTTCAATAGATAACAATAATACAGATAACTGACATTTTGTCGCCCTTACGACGACAATTAAAACAACCAGTAGTCCCACGAGTTCGTTTTGCGACGTCGAGTTTCCCGAGTATGGTGTGCGCTGATCACCATTTCTTGAGGCCGTGCTCATGATTCGAAAAACGCTTTTTGCCCTGCTGCTCGCCGGCTCCTTTAGCGCCGCCGCCGAAAAACTGACCCTGACCGGCAGCGACGCGTTTGTCGCTATGCAGAAAACGACGTGCGGCACGGTCGAGGCCGGCGTGATCCGCTATGGCGTTTTTGAAGGACGGGCCTACAGCCGCATTCCCGGCGAAAAGGATCGCCATATGTTTGACCTCCTTGGGGTGAACGTTCGTCACTGCAGGGTCAGCGAAGATCCGAAGCGGGGCCGCTCCTTCCGGAGCGTTTCTCGAGAGATCATGGTCTACCTTGATCCAGAGACGGGAGAGCTCATCGACAGCTGGGAAAATCCGTGGACCGGCGAGACGATCAAGGTGCTCCATGTCGCCAACGACCCGGTGAACATGCGGGAGCCGAGATACGAGCAGGAGGCTGACGGCAGCTCCAACCTGTCCATGCCCCTGCGTCGCTATGGCGACATCACCGCGCGATCCTCCGAAATCCCGCTGTTCTATACCAACCCTCTGGGCGGTGACTATCAGCCCTATGTTGGCGGCACTTACCACGCGATGGAGATTTTCGACAGCTTCTACGACACCAAGAAGTTGCTCGACAGCAGCGAGCCCTCGATTGGTCAATCGCATCTCGGATGGGTACGGGTCGCCAAGTGGCTGCCCTGGCTCAAGATGGGCGACCGGCCGGGCTGGATGATTTTTAATGCGACCGGCTTCAACACGTTTGATCGCGAGCTGCTGCCCGAGCGCCTGGTCAAGATCCTCGACCAGCGTTTCCCGGAATACTGGAATCCGCCACCGCTCGACGACGATCGCCCCAACGAGACGTCCTGGACCGTCTTTAAGCAATATATTGAGGAGCATGGCGATGCGAGCAGCAGCGAGGACCACTAAGTACTCACGTGACCTCGGCAGATTGCTGTGCGCCGCTGGGGGTGTGGCGTGCATCTTGGCCTGCGCATGGGCGAGCGCCGAGGGGCAGGCCACGGCCTGCGATGAGCCGGTGCTGATGCTGGTCATCGGCCAGCTCGAGAGCCGTGATGCGCTGAAGGAGTACGGCGTGGCCCTGCGCAAGCTGAACACCTACCCGGAGCAGCAGGGCTATTACGAATTTTCCACCCGACCCAGCGAGACTTTTGAGGGCCAGTGGCCGGACAACCAGTTCATCATTGGGGCCAACTTCCCCTGCGTCGAGGCCGCTCGAGGTTTCTGGTTCTCAGACGACTACCAGTCCATCCGGCACCTAAGGTCCGGGGCCGGCAAGATCTCGGTCACCATCCATCCGGTGAATGAGGTCCCTGAGTACATCGGCAAAGCCGCCCCAAAACGCCTGCTGCCACCGCAGCCCACCCAGTCGCCACCTTAGTCGGCGCGCAAGCACAACGATCACCATAGGGTTCATTGATGGACGGACAATCGGTCAGCTTCTCCCGCACCACCATGACGGAACTGATGATCCCGGCCTACGCCAACTTCGGCGGTAAAATTCACGGCGGACACCTCTTGTCGCTGATGGACAAGGTGGCCTACGCCTGCGCCAGCCGTCATGCGGGGACGTATTGTGTCACCGTCTCCGTCGACACCGTGCACTTTCTCAAGCCGGTTGAGGTCGGGGAGCTGGTATCGTTTCAAGCGTCGGTGAACTATGTGGGGAACAGCTCGCTGGTTGTGGGCATGCGGGTGACTTCCGAAAACGTTCAGTCGCGCGTCGTCAACCACACCAATACGAGCTACTTCACCATGGTGGCGCGCTCCGAGACCGGCGGAAAAGTCCAGGTGCCACCGCTGATTCTCGAAACAACCGACGACGTTCGGCGCTTCTTTGCCGCACTCAAACGTCGCGAGCTCAGCCAGCGCAATCGCGAGACGATGAAAGCCTACGACCACAGCGACTTCCGGCTGAGCGGAGAAGCTGGTGCCGCGCTGGCTGACGAACGCTGCATCATTCACCTGCTAGATGAATCGTCAGACATGGGCTCTTAGCGTCGCGCATTCGGCATGCTGCGAGGGCGGCGGCGACGCCTAGAGGCTCCAAAGCGTAGCCAGCAGGAGCGCCAGTCGGTAGCCAAATGTAATCAGCAGCAAGCCTGCCAACACAATCACGGTAAGGGCAAGCGCCGGTAGCCGCTCAAGGCCGTAGAATCCGCGTAGCGTGAAATACCAGTACACGCCTTTGATTGGCTCGACTCCAAGTTCCAGAACGACCCAGGCCACCGACCGGTAGGAGGCCAACGTGTCCGGGGTGAACACCGCAAAGACCAGGTGCGGCCAGACCGAGGCAAAAAGGCTAAAGATGATCAGCAGCTCAAAGGCGTAGTAGTGAATGGCGATCACGCTGTGTTCGACCATGCGGTTCGGCCGGCGGAACAGGATCATCGACAGGAAGAGCGCCAAGGCTGGCACCATCAGGAAAACCAAGGTTCGCGCCAAGACGTCTGACCGAACGTTGAACACCTGCTCAAAGTCTGCATATCCAAGGTTCAGCGCCGACGACTTAGCCGCCACCCACGCCTCCGCCGGGATATAGTCGCTGTAGATTTGTTGGCTCATCTGGGATGCGAGCGGTGTGTTGTAGCCGGAAAACAGCGCCCAGGACTGAACAAAAAAATAGACGACGTTCGCCAGGAGAAAAAGCTGCAGTGGCCGCAGATAGGGCACCCGGCGCCCTGCAAAATGTTCGCTCGCGAGTCCGCCGGGGCGCAGCGCCAACCATCGAAGCGACCGCAACAGTCTCGAGTCAATATCAGCCAGCTGGCCAAAAGCATCCAAAAGCAGTCGCGAAACGGACCAGTCTTTTCCGACCAGCACGCGCTCACCGCACTCGTGACAAAACGGGCCCGCCAGCGTAGAACCACAGTTGGCGCAACGATTCACCACTTACGGTGAATATCCGATCTCAGCGAGCAGGTTAATAAAGCGCAACTGAACCTAGCTCCGAGCGGCCCGATATGCTGCCTAGTTGCGAGCGGCGCGGGTGGGAAAAGGCGGACGAGTCGGCTTAGTGTAGGCACGGTCTTTTAGCCCCGCCAGCGCCAGCTCGATCGCTTTTTCCAGCTGCGGATCCCGACCGGCGTTGATTTCGCTCGGCCACTGAACGACCTCAACATCGGGAGCGACGCCCACGTTTTCGACAATCCAGCCGTCTTCGTTCCAGATCGCCAGGTTGGGCGCGGTGATGCCGCCGCCGTCCATCAGCGGAGGAAAACCGAGGATCCCAACCAGGCCGCCCCACGTCCGTGTGCCTACCACAGGCCCCAGCTCATACTTCTTGAACATCCAGGGCAGAAGATCGCCACCTGATCCGGCATTTTCGTCAGCGATCATGACCTTAGGGCCGTAAACGGCGCCTCGCGGACTCACCAGATCATCGCCGTAGCGCATCGCCCACCAGGCGGCGAACGGGCGGCTCAGGATGTCGATGTAGTAATCCGCGAACAGTCCGCCGCCGTTGTAGCGTTCGTCGATAATCATCCCGGCCTTGTGGGACTGGGGATAAAAATAGCGCTTGAAGTATTCATGCCCCGCGCCGGCGGTGTTGGGGACGTGCACGTAGCCGATCTGGCCGTCGGTGGCCTCGTGAACTTTGCGCATGTTGTCCTCGACCCAGTGACGATTGCGCAAGGCGGCCTCGTTGGCGATCGGGGTCACCTCAACCTGCCGGGTCTCCGCACCCGGCGATTCGGCCACCGTCAGCGTTACCGGCTGACCGACTTTCTGCTCGAAGTACCGAAACAGACTTTGGCTTGCCGTGACCGCCTGCCCATCAACCGCCAGTAGATAGTCGCCGACATTCACCTGGACGCCGGCCTCGGCCAGGGGCGCTTTGAGCTCCGGACTCCAGTTCAACCCGCCGTAGATTCGCGCAAAGCGATAGAGGTTGTTCTCGATCTTGTAGTCAGCGCCCAGCAGCCCCACCGAGACGTTGTCAGGATCTTCGATGCTGTCCCCGTCGGTCGAATAGCTGTGCCCGACCGCCAGCTCACTGGCCATCCAGCGCATAATCCGCAGCAGGTCATCGCGAGTCGCGACATGGGCGACCATCGGCTGGTAGCGTTCGCGGACCGCCTCCCAGTCTGCGCCGTGGTAGTTGTCGGCGTAGAAATAATCTCGATTGATGCGCCAGGCCTCGTCGAAGATCTGAGCCCATTCCTTGCGCGGCTCGACCCGGACCTTGACCTTGTCCAGCGCGAGCTGACCCTCACCGGGCTTAAGCTCAGCACCCGCGTCAACCACGTACCACTGGCCCTGCTGCAGATAGAACAGCTTTTCACCGTTGGCGCTGAGCTGAAACGCCGCCACGCCCGCCGCCAGGGTTTTGCTTTCCCGATCTTCGAACGAAAACCGCTTGAGTTCACCGGCGCCGCTGAACGCCTCAAAGGAGGTCTTGCCGGTCGTTTCGATCCAGTAAAGCGTGCCGGTTTTGCCGACCGCCAGGCTATGCCGCGTGGCTGCCTCACCGGGCACCACCTGGATTCGATGATTCAGGCCAGCAAAATCCACCCGGGTTTCTGATGCCTTCTCGCCCTCGTCGTCGCCCCCTTCTTCCGAGGCCTCATCCTCGGGCGCACTCTCCTGAATTGCGACCTCGTCGTCCTCCGGAGGCAACGGATTGGGACCGTCTGCCGCCAGGGTCGCCACGTAGATCTGATGTTTCATGGTGACGTCGATGCTCGACTGGGCAAACCAGTCCTTAAGCGGTCCAGCCTGCGTGGAGGCCAGCATATAGAGATGGTCACCGCTGGGATCGAAGACCGGATAGCTGACCTCTGCCATCCCGTCGGTCACCCGCCGCGACTCCTGGCTGGCAACGTCGTAGAGGTGCACCACCTGCGTCAGGCCAGCATCGTTGAGCGTGTAGGCAAGCCACCGCGAGTCCGGACTGAAGCTGTAGGTGAGTGTGATCACCGGGCTGTAGACCGGCTCCTGACCTATCTTCACCACGGTGCCCTTCGCAACGTCCAGCAGGTGCAGGGCCAGCGCATTGTCCCGAAAGGCAAGCTGCTGGCTGTCCGGCGACCAGACCGGGTCAAAATAGAAGCCGGCGCCGTCGAGTTCGATGCGACGCGTTTCGCCATCGGGCATCGACTGGATGTGCAGCCCATATTCACCCCCCTGGTCAGAAAACCAGGCCAGGCTGGCGCCATCGGGAGACCAGGCCGGACTCCGGTCGTGAACACCGGGCGACTCGGTGACGGCTTTAGGGAAACCCTTCTTGGCCGGGACGGTGACAATTTCGCCGCGATACTCCAGCGCCACCCGCTGACCATCAGGCGCTAGGTGCGCATCGCGAACCCATTCTTTGCCGCTGGCCCAGCGCGGTCGGGCCTCGCGCAGATCGGACGCCGCGCCGACCTTTAGGGTCTTCACGGTGTTGCCTTTCGCCTCGAGCACCTTCAGCTGGCCTCCGTGTTCAAACACAATCGCGTTGTCGCCCGACCGCGCGTTCAACACCGGAAACTCATCAAACTCCGTCAGCTGCTCTACCTGACCGTCTGCAAAGCGAAAGAGATTGAACTCCCCCGCCCGGTCGGAATTAAAGTAGACGGTGTCGCCAACCCACATCGGATCGGTGTCGTTCGAACCACCTTCAGGTTTGGGGATTTCCACAACCTCATAATCGTCAAGATCCATGATCCAGATTCGGCTGATCGTACCGCCGCGATAGTTTTTCCACTGCGTGTGGGCAGCGCGATGCGGGGTGTAGGCAATCTTCGACCCGTCGGGCGACAGCGCCGCGAGGAATCCCGTTGGAACGGGCAACCGCGTCGCGGGTCCACCGGAGACCGCCACGGTATAGAGGTGACGGTGCCGTCGCGTATGGACGCTCCGGGCACTCGAAAACAACACCCGGCTGCTGTCACCGCTAAACCCGAGGGTCAAATCGAGACCAGGGTGCCACGTGAGTCGCTGCACCACGCCGCCGCCGGCAGGCATCACGTACACATCGGTATTCCCGTCATAGTTCCCGCTGAACGCCAGCCATCGACCGTCGGGGGACAGCACGGGGCGCGACTCGCCGCCTTCAGCAGTGGTGACCCGTCTGGCGACGCCGCCGTCGCGAGGCGCAATCCAAATATCGTTGTCATAGACAAAAGCCAGCTGGTAGCCGCTAAGGGCTGGCGATCGAAGCAAACGCGTGTCGGCGCTGGCAACCGCCGAAGTTTCGAAGCTGATGGCCAGCAACAGCGTGGCAAAAAGGACTAGCAGAAGTGATCGCACTGGGCAGGCTCCCAAATCGTGATGAGCGGACGTTAGCAGATCCCGCGTGGCGTAGTTACCCCGCCGTCGAGTATTCTCTGGGTCAGACCGGTGCTGACCTCGAGGCGCAACCCATGAAACCACTCATCCCAAACTTCTTGATGCGATTCCTGGCTCTGGCCGCGCTCTGGGCGGCAACGGCGCTGGCGGACACTCCGGTCAAGTACCCCAACACCCAATATCCCGATTTTCCGTTCTCTGAAGCGGTCGCCCACGGCGGCGTGCTGTATCTTTCCGGGGAAATCGGCACGGGCGCCGATGGCAAGCTTGTCGCCGGTGGTATCCAGGGCGAGGCCAAACAAACGATGGACAATATCCGGGACAAGCTCGAGCGCCACGACCTGACCATGGATGACGTCATCAAATGCACCGTGTTTCTCGCTGACATCGACGAGTGGGGGGATTTCAATCAGGTCTACGCCCGCTACTTTGACAAAGGGCGCTTTCCGGCTCGCAGTGCGCTGGCGGCCTCCGGACTGGCCCTGAATGCCAGGGTAGAGGTGGAATGCCTGGCCGCGATGCAGGACAACTGATCGCTGAAACCTAAACCGCAAAGCCTCAGTAGGTCCCATCGAGTCGCAATTCAGCCGCTGGCCCTCCAGGCTCGGAAGGAGTGGGCGTGCCGCTGCTAAGCCTGGAGGACTTCGATCTCCACTATGAAGTGACGGGATCCGGACCTCCCACCCTCCTGGTTCATGGCCTTGGATCGAGCGGCGCCGACTGGGCATTCCAGGTAGCGCGGCTCTCTTCGTCCTACCAGCTAATCTGCCCGGACCTGCGCGGGTCGGGCTTAAGTGGCAAACCCGTTGGCCCCTACAGTGTCCACCAGCTTGCGGCGGACTTGTGGCAGCTGATCGATGAGCTTGGTCTCCAGTCATGCAACTTGGTGGGATTTTCTCTCGGCGGCGCGGTGGCCCTGGAGATGGCGCTGCAGCAGGGCGAGCGTGCAGATCGACTGGTGATGATCAATGCGCTGCCAACCTACCGCATCGATCACTGGCGAAAGTGGATGCAGGCTCAGCTGCAGCTGAATCTGGTCCGCTGGCTGGGCTTACCCCATACCGCTCGGGTCATCGCCAAACGCATCTTTCCCCATGAGTTTCAGGCGCCGATGCGCCGTCGGGTCGAACAGGTTGTCGGGCAGAACGCCAAGGCACCCTACCTGGCAACGCTGCGGGCCCTGATGGACTGGTGCGCCGCCGATCGGCTTCACCAGATTAACAAGCCAACGCTGTTTCTTTCCGCAGAATTTGACTACACGCCGGCCGAAGAAAAGCGTGCGTTCGCCGAAGAGATCGGCGCCGAGTTTCTGCTGGTCAAAGGCTCGCGCCACGGCACACCGTTTGACGCCATCAGCGCAACCAATCGTGTGCTCGAAGCTTTCCTTGGCCAGCAGCCTCTTCCGACTAACGTCTCGGCAGATGACGAAGCCGAGTTTGTCGCCAACACGGAA
This sequence comes from Pseudomonadota bacterium, assembly GCA_039033415.1. Taxonomy (NCBI): domain Bacteria; kingdom Pseudomonadati; phylum Pseudomonadota; species Pseudomonadota bacterium. The sequence goes on from JBCCCR010000034.1 coordinate 30,575, forward strand.
CCGGCAACCCACGCCAACCGCTAGCCTGTTGCACCGCCACACGCGCTGGCTGGCCTCCTTTGGTGAGTTCTTGCGTACATCTCTTTAAGACGCCGGGGCTGCGCCTCGATCAGCAAAACGGCGTCTCTCGCGTGAGGACAACCGCCATGAGAAACCGATGGATAAGCATTCTTTTGCTGCTGCCGCTTCTGGCGGCTGCGCAACCCCTGACCACTAGTTTTTCTTACCAGGGCAGCCTCAGTCGGTCCGGCAGCCTGGCTACGGGCGTGTTTGATCTGCAGTTCGAGCTGTTTGACGCGCTGGAAAACGGCGCGCCCGTTGGCGTGCCAATCATAGTTGAGGACGTGGCGGTGGTCGACGGGATTTTTACCGTCACGCTGGACTTTGGCGCGATGCCGTTTGCCGGCGACCAGCTCTGGCTGGAAATTGGCGTTCGCGAGGGAGCTAGCGTCGATGATTATCAAGGCCTGGCGCCGCGGCAGGCCGTTACCGCAACCCCTTACGCGCTGCATGCGGAAATGGTGGCTATGGACGCCATCACTAGCAACGAGATCGCGGCGAATGCGGTAGGCGTCGGCGAAATCGATTCATCCGAGGTGCAGCGCCGGCTGCAGGGCGCCTGCGCCGCTGAGTCCGCGATCCGCCAGATCAATGCTGACGGCAGTGTGGTTTGCGAGGCTGACGACGTGAATCCCAGCTACTGGACGCCCAATTCGGATGACGCCCTGGAGCCGGATCGCAGCCTCCGGATCGAGCCGGGGACTCCGTTTCCGATGCAGGTGCGCTCCGCCAGCGCGTTCGACGACCCTCAGCTGGCGCTAGTCGAGGACAGTACCAATCAACTCGCGCGGCTGAGCTTTTACAATGCGCCGGCCAGCTTTGCCGACTTCGACAATCCGGTGATGTGGACCATTGCCGCGCAGATTACCGGGACGCCAGAAAACGACCGGATGAACTTCTTTAACCGCAACTTCGGAGACGTCCTCAGTCTCACCGGTGACGGTCTGGTGGGCGTCAACACGGTCAGCCCGCTGGCGTCGCTGGATCTCCGTTCCGACGACCAGTTCTTCTGGGGCGTCGGCAACGGCCGGGGCGACTTCTATCTCGGCGACGGACAGGTGGGCCTATCGATGGGCACGACGCTGGCCGGCGACGAGCGCGGAACGGCGCGGATCTGGACTAAAGGAGGCGTCGAGCGGCTGCTGCTCGGCTCGGAGACCCACGGCGATCAGCTGACGCTTCGCGACGGCAACATCGGGCTGGGCAATAGCGATCCAGGCGTTGCCGTGGACATTGCCGGCCAGATCCGGGCCCGCGACCTGGCGCACGGCGACAGCAGCAACCGGGCGGTGGCCGTTGAACCCGACGGCGACCTGGTGACGGTTGCACCGCAAACGCGGTTTCTTTCGCTATCGCCAGCGGCGTTTACGCCGCGAGATTCAGCAACTGCCTACTTTCGAACAGGGCAGTTTGTTCAGATCTCCGACACTGGCCTGCGGCAACTTTGGGCTCCGGTGAATTTGCCGCACGGCGCGCTCGTGACTGAGGTGACTTTCTGGTTCCGCGACAACAGCTCGGAGGACCTCTTGTTTCAGCTCTTTTACTACAGCCCGGACAGCACCGCGAATTTCGGAGCCATGGCCGCCATCGCCAGCAACGGCGCCAGCACCGACGTTCGAAGCGTCACGGACAACAGCATTTCGCAAGCCACCATCGACACGCAAAACCGCAACTACGCGATTGTTATCCAGAGCACCAACTGGCAGTCGCAACTTCGGGTGCACACCGTACGAATTACCTACACGCTTTAGTCGCTTGCAGACCAGGCTGCATCGCCTTTAGCCGGCGCAATCAACCGTCAGCAACGTAAATCGCCAGCTCATGGGCGACACCGTCCGCGATGGCCGGACTGTCGAAAAACTGAACCGTCGGCTTGGCGCCGGTCTGTTCCCGCATCCGATCGAACCACGGCTGATCGTAAAACTGCTCGGCTAGCGCCCGTGACTCCCACTCATACACACCGCCGCCTGAGTCTTCTCCGGAGAGAAAGTACTTACGACGCAGTCCCGGGATGTTGGTATAGCGCGGACCGGTTTGCTCAAGAAGTTCACGGAGGGCCACCTCCGGCATTGATCCCGACACCGGAAACGTGACCACAACAACAACAGGTATCGATGGCGGACGCACCATGACCACTCCTTAGCGTTGGTTTGCCCACAGTCTGGCAAATCACTCCAACAACGTCACTTCCCGCAGGCGGCGGCCTGTCTGGCCGGCTGCGCCTCACTCAATTCATAGATAGGGAGAAAACAGGAAGACAAACGAGTCTCTCAGCCTGACCAGCGTCGATCGACTCAAAAGCTGATCGCTGGTCACAGGATGGCTGAGGGCGATCACCCGATCCATGTGTGTCCGAAGCTCGCGGTTTAGGTCGCGACAGAACACCTCGACGCCGAGCTCAAAATTCAGCCGCAGGCTCCGGGGATCAAGGTTGGCTGAACCGATCAAACAGTATTCCTGGTCGACGCACAGCAGCTTGGAATGGCAAAAAGGTGGGGGTTGGTAATAGACCTCAATCCCCCACTGGATCAGCTCAAGCAGCAGGTTGCGGTTGGCCCAGTGCACAAAAAACAGGTTGTTTTTCGCGGGCAACACCACACGAACGCGGGTACCCCGATGGGCCGCGGCCTGCAGGGCGGCAATCAGTTCGCGGCTAGGCAAGAAATAGGGTGTCATGATGTCGACCGAATCCGACGCGCCGGCCACAACGCCCTGAATCGTGAACGACAGGGCATCCAAAAGGTCGTCCGGCCCGTCGGGCACCACTCGGCATCGCGCTTTGCCGCCGGAACTGGACTGCACCACCTCGGGAACCTCGATCGGCTGGCCGGTCGCAAAGCGCCAGTCATCATGGAATACCGCCTCCAGCTCGGTCACCACCGGGCCCTGCAGGCGGAAATGAACGTCGGTCACGGCGCGGGGCACGGCCGGGCTCTGGCAGTTTTCATCACCGATGTTCATCCCCCCGGCGTAGGCGACCCGGTGATCGACCACCAGCAGCTTGCGGTGATTGCGCAGATTGACGTAGACGCTGGGGGGGATCAGGCGAGGCGGCAAGAACCGACCTATGTTGACGCCTCGTCGGTCGAGCGCGCGGGAGGGCTTTCGCCAGGAATACAGCTCACCGACTCCGTCGATCAGCACCATGACGTCCACCCCCCGGGCCGCTGCGGCACTCAGCGCGTCGACAAAGGTCTGGCCGGTTTCGTCGAGCTTGAAAATGTAGGTGGCCAGCAAAATCTGGCTTCGGGCGCCCTCGATTTCCGCCAGCATAGCCGGATAGGCCTCATCGCCGTTGTGGAACGCCTCCACGGCGTTGCTATCGGTTAGCTCACGGCCGGTGATTCGCTGGCCCACAGCCGCAACCCCCTTCGCGGCGGGTCCGAGCAGGTTGCCGCGGGGGCGGCTCAACTCATAGCGGACGGCCAACGGGGAGCGCCGCATGCCTCGCGCTCGGGTCCTGACTCGATTGATACCAAACACGAAGTAGGCCAATGGACCGCCATAAGGGACAAAAGCGCACGCCATGATCCACCCCATGGCCGCCCGGGAATCGCGCTTAAAGAGCAGAATGTGATAGACGCCCCAGGACGCGGGAGCGATATGCAGCAAAGCCAGGAGATAAACAGACAGGACGTCCACGGCGCTCGTTTTAGACCGGCGATAGACCCTCGATTTTAGCACCGCAGGTCTTAAGCTAGCCCTTTCGACGCCCAAAACGAGCGGGTATACGGTAGGCGGAATGCTTCAGCAGGCCTCGGTTCAGCGGCACAATAGGCGCTCCCGTCTACCGATCAGGACACCTGCGTTTGAACCAGATCAATCCCCGCAAGCTGATGCGCAGCAAGTGGACCGCCGCGACGCCAGTCAACCGGGAGAAGCATTTTATGGTGACCAAAGTCGAGTTCGATGAAGACGGCACGGTGGTGTACTGCGAACTGGAAGCCGTGATGAGCAAGCGCACGCAGTCGATCGACTGGCGCGAGCTGAAGGACGTCTCCCGCTGGCGTTTCGGTTGGCGCTAATGACTCGTTTGGTCAAAAACGACCGCTGATCGATAGGCCCACGTAACCGTCCTGAGCGAGGGGTGATACCTGCAGATCCTTATACCGGGTCGTGAATAGGTGGCTGCTCGCGATGCCGATCAGCGCGCCCGCAATCACATCCGCCTCGTCGTGCCTATCCGACTCGACCCGACTGTAGGCCACAAATGCGGCAGCACCGTAGGCTGCCGTGCCGTAGCGCCAGCCGTAGCGACGCTGGATAAAATGCGCCGCCGTGAACGCCTTGCTGGCATGCCCGGACGGAAACGCGGTACAGCAGCTACCGGTGGGCCGTTCCTTATCGATCACCGTCTTTAGCGTTTCGGTGACCAGCTCGCTAACCACATAGGATTTGAGCAGCTGCATGGCGCCCTCGTTGCCTTCCTCATATAGGAGCGTCGCAGCGAGCGCAGAAGCCGGCAGCAATATGACGCCAACCTCACCCGCCTCCTTGAGATCAGCCTGCGCCGGGCTAAGCCAGCAGAGGACTACGGCGAGCAGTGGACAGATGTATTTCCGAGGCAAGGGTCCGATCTCCGGTTCAGCGATTTGGCAGCATGGCTGACGAGCCGCGTTGACCAACATCATAACGACAATCGCGACGCGTTGAGCTACGCAGATACCACGGTGCGCCCAGCCACAGCCACCATCGACGACCCAAGCTGTACAGCAATCCGGGTGCGGTTGGTGACCGGATGATGCGGCGTGTACGCTGTGCGCCATGAGGAGTCTAAGGATCCTGCTACTCAGCGTGGCCGCGATGCTGGCGGCTGGCTGCGCCGTCCGGGAAAATCGGCCGGACACCTTCACGCTGACGGTGATCGGCAGCAACGATATCCACGGGGAGCTGGCGGCACGCGACGGCCCTGGGGGACTCGAAACGTTCTCTGGCTATGTCGACGCCCTCCGTGCGGCTCGCAACGCCGACGGCGGCGAGGTGCTGCTGATCGATGCCGGCGATATGTGGCAGGGCACCCTGGCATCCAACCTGAATGAAGGGCGCGCCGCCGTGGCGGCTTTCAACGCCATGGGTTATGACGCGGCGGCAGTCGGCAACCATGAGTTCGACTTTGGGCCGGTCGGAGACCTGGCGATCCCGGAGTCGGCAGCCGACGATCCGCGTGGGGCTCTGAAACAGCGGGCCCGCGAGGCGCAATATCCGCTGCTCGCTGCCAACCTCCACCAAAAGGACGGCGGCGATCGGTGGCTGGCTGACAACGTGATGCCCTCAGTCATGCTCAATCGTAGCGGCTTTAAGATCGGAGTGATCGGCGTTATGACGGCGCGAGCCCTGGATGCAACCATCGCCGCCAACGTCATGGACCTTGTCGTCAGACCGCTCGTGCCAACGATTGAAGCGGAAGCTCGGCAGCTGCGGGGCCGCGGTGCTGATCTGGTCATCGTCGCGGCCCATGCCGGCGGACGATGCCAGTCTTTCGAAGATCCCGAGGATCTCTCAAGCTGTCGGATGGAAAGCGAGATCTTTCGAGTTGCCGAGGCGCTGCCACCGGGGCTGGTCGACCAGATTGTCGCCGGCCACGTCCATCAGGGCGTCGCTCATCGGGTCAATGGGATCGTGATCACCTCCGCTTTTTCCAATACCCGGGCCTTCGACCGAGTGGACTATCGCATTGAGAGAACCAGCGGAAAGATCCTCGGCCAAAAGATCTTCCCACCCCAGCTCATTGTTTCCGGCAACCGCTATGAAGGCCGCAGCGTTAAACCAAACCCGGCGGTCGTCGAGATTGCCCGCCAGGCCACGGCAGACGCGGAGGAACTGAAGAACCGACTGCTCGGCGTTCGGCTCAGCGGTGAATTTGGACTCCAGGGCAGCCCGGACTCAGCGCTCGGCAACCTGTTTACCCATGCGATTTATGAATCGATCGAGGTTGATATCGCGCTACAGAATGTCGTCGGCGGACTGCGCCAACCGTTGCCGGCAGGTGAGCTGACTTACGGCGACCTGTTCATGACGTTTCCCTTCGACAACCGCCTCGTGCTGTTTGACATCACCGGCCGCGAGCTTCGACGGGTTTTGGCCTCCGAAGCAAGGCGCGGAGCACGTACCGCCGGTATTGCCGGGGTTGCGGCTGAGATCGAATGTCAGGACGATGTCCTCAGTGTTCGTATGACACACCGCGATGGGTGGATTGTTGAGGATGACGATAAGTTGAGCGTCGGAACCAGCGACTACCTGGCCCTTGGGGGCGCCAACGTGTTGACCGCCATCATTCCCGAAGGCGGCTTTCCCATCGACACCAGCCTTCCGCTGATCAGGGACATCCTGATCGACTGGCTCGCCAAGCAGCCCTTGGCCTTGGACCCAGCGACCTTCACAACCCGGGAGCAGCAGAATTGGTTTCGGCCCGAGTCGCTGCCGGCCAGCTGTGTGTTTAGCGAGCCCTGACTATTCGAAGCCGTCGGTAAAAACGAGATTGGCGATTACGCGGAGATCGACAGTCCGCACTTCCATGGGTGCCAGCGCCGGCACCATAAACGTCTGCGTCTGGGCTGAGCCCGACATGATGGTCACCTCCAGGTCCTCACCCGGATCAACGACCGTTCCGTAGGCGCCATCCTCTGGGTTGGTAGCGGTCACCTGGCTGCTGCTGACAAACAGGAAAGCTCCAATCGGCACGCTGGCCTCACCCGCTGTCACGTTACCGATGATCATCGCGGCCTGCTGGTCTACGGTCTCGACGTTCATGAACAGGTCGTAAGGGAACTCTGGGCCGTGCAGTCCGTAGCAGTCGCGGATCCTCAGCAGGTACACCTGATTGTCCGGGAGAACTGGCGGCTCGGCCCCGACAACTTCGGTGCCGGGCGGCGGACCACTGCCTTGATCACACTGGTTGTATTCCGCGATCGGGGCTGCGTTTTCGTCGATGATTCGATCAGGACCGAAAACCTCCACGTTGGGGGTGATCTCGCCGCCATCCCCGCACATGCCGTTGCAAACGTCGAATTGGAATGTGCCCTGCCCCATGTCGACCAGCACCCAGTCTTCGTCGGTGTCGGAGTCGAACGCGTGACTGTCAGAGCGGATCATCGAACTATCGCTCGCCCTGGCGCTCAAGGGCGTATCGTCATCTTCGAATCGATCGACGGCGTTTGGTTCACCCGGAGCGATAACTCGGACAAATCCGCCCGAAGAATCACCCGAAGGGTCGATCACCTGCGCCTGCGTGTCAGAGTAGTTCTCAGAGAGGATCGACAGCAGGATCGTGGCTGGGCCAGGCAAGTCTGACGTAACGCGGAACGTCACACGGCCAATGAAGCCGTTAGGCAACGCTTCCAGAAAAAATGAAAAGCCGAGAAAGGTCACCCTTCCAGGCTGGTCGCGACACGCGGCGCTGATGCCCTCGGCGAGAAGGGCTGAGCAGCTTTCGAAGGTAAGAAATTCGGTAGGAAACCCGATCTCAAAATCTACCGCGGAGATGTCCAGGTCGCCGCCATCGAATTGGATGTCTACCGTGACGGTATCGCCGGCAACCGTGATACCCGAACCGACATCAACCAGCGGCTGAGAAAAAGAGGGCGACATAAAGACAAGAGTCGCCAGCAGGATACAAAGCATCAGCAGGGGCTTTGTCGGTATCTTGCTCGTCATACAGATGGTGCCTCTGGGTCCGAAGGTCTGCTATAGCATCAGCTCGCTATTAGAACGACCGATCACGTCGAAACTTGACCCAAGGGCGGGTAAAAAGTGTGTCGCAGGTCTCACCCCAGGAAAGAAAACGAGGTTTTGGGTAAGGGTGGCAAACGTGCCGCGAGGACGCAGCGTTAAACGACTCGGATTTGCGGGTTGGTCAGCTAAGCGTCTTCTGGCTCTTCATTCGTGAGCATCCACCGGAGTGCGGCGACCTCACCCTCCGTAGCCAGCTTTTCGATGTACATACGGTGAAATGACGGATCGGACATAAGCCGATCGGCGCCCGAGATCAGGTCGTCGCGGAGTTGCCTGGCCTGCGCAAGGCCGTCAATCGCGTCCCCGAGTTCAGCGCCGTCACTGATCTCCAGCATACGGGCTTCCAACTCAGTACCCATGATGAGCTCGATGAGCGATCCACCGGGCAGCTGCATCGCCCGGGCGGCGGCAACGCAACCGGCCAGCATCCGCTCTTCAAGCTCGCCCACACAGTGATAGGACAGCCGGGCCACGGGAAGGCTGAGAGCCGCCGCATAGCCAATGCTCACAAGAGCGGGAGCCATGTCCCAGACGCCCAGCAGGTCACTTTCTGGAGCCAAGCCCATGTGCCGAGAAATGACGTCAGCGCCGATCGCGGTCATCAGTCCATAGGCGCCTTTCATGAGTTTGGCCTGTCCAGACTTTTCCAGGTAGATCACACCATTTTCGGTGTCCCCGGCGTCGAGGTAGTAGACGGCCGCCAGCAGATAGCCCTGGGAATCCTCTGGCTCATGCTCTATTAGGCGCTCCGCGACGCCTTTGAGACACTCGGGTTCCCGAAAGCAGCGGTCGGCCACCAGGCGATGGGCCAGCGGGTGCCCGGGGAATTGCTTGGCTATCGCATAAGCCGCCGCCAGCCGATCGTCGTGAGAAGCATCGGGCCGATCGAGACCCGTATGCAGCAACAAAATCTGTGCTTCCGGCGAAGGGTCTGCCGCCAAACTTTGACGAAAAGGCTTCGTCTGCATTCTTTCATAAAGCACGTCGGTAAGGCGTTCAACCTCGGCCTTCACCATGTCCGGCGTCACGCAGTCGGGCGCCTCCGGTGCCGCATCCGTATCGACACAACGCCGGCGCTCGGGCGTCGAGGCCTTTAGCACCATCTGGTGATAGTTGCCGGTCGCCTCCTTTTTGGCGTGGGTTGCGCCAAAGTCGATTACGGTGTCCAGCTCACCAAAGTTGACGTAGGCTTCCAGCATGGGCGCCGCGAGTCCGGTTTGATACATCTCTTCCTGAACTGCAGCCACCTGATCAAATCGGTGTTTCAAGCTTTGCCGCTCAAGCGCGAGTGCCGTTAGCTTGTCGGTCTCGCCCCGACGCTCGAAAATTCGTTCTTCGATCGCCAGCGCCCGGTTGTAGGCCAACCGGCCGGTTCCCGGCAGCTTCATCGCTTTGGCGACGGCCAGGCAGCCGGTCATCAGCGGCTCATCTCCTGCCCTCTGACACCGCCGGCCCAGGACATTGATCGGGTGTGTCGAGAGGTGCGCGATCATCCCCTCGCCCAGGCCTTCTCTGGCAGCCTCTCTGAGCTTGAGCGGGTCGTCGAGCAACGGCTCGGCCTCGCCAAACACTTCAAACTGGGCCTTCGTGATCGCCCAGTAGCCGGTCCGGAACCGCTCCCGCTCCGCTGCCTGCACCATCCACGATGCCGCTTGAGTCACGTCGCCGTGGGCCAGCGCCTCCTGGGCAAGAAAAAGCGGGCCAAGCGCGTTGTCGGGCTGGTGCTGATCAAGGGCGGCGCCATGGCGCTGCAGGCACTCATCCGGGGGCTCCAGCAAAGCCTCGTTGCAGTGCAACAGAGCGAGAACCCGCGGCGCCAGCTCCGCTGGCACTGTCTCGACGACCGCATTGAGCGATCGCTCGAACGCTCGGTTTTCCCGGCTGGCACGCCGATCACCCCAGGGACCCTCCGGATAACGCAGCAGCAGGCTCTGGACCATCCGATACCGCCAGTCGGTGCTTTCCTGAAGCCTCTCCTGGAACGGCGGGCTGGAAACCTCCCACCAGTAGGCTTCCATCAGCGCGTCGAGTTCCGTGTTCAGCTCCTCTTGGGTGATCTGCTGGCCGCCCACCCAGAGCAGCTTTTCCTCCGCCAAGACCGACGAACAGAGATTCAGGAACACGAACCAGAGCAAGATACGCATGTCGATTTTATAACCGAAAAAAAACCCGGCCGCCAAGGCCATAGGACACAAACAGCGAGCAAAACCGTGGCCGGACGATCCTGCTCGCCACGATGGTCGTCCTCACCCCGTCTGCTCTGCGGTCTTTCCTTGCCGCGCCAGCAGCGGGCTGCGCCGCACCCAGAACAGCGCGCCCAGCATGATGACCAGCAGCGGCAGCGGCACCGCCGCCGTGTTGAACCAGCCGAACAGGTGCATAGTGGTGCCAGCCAACAGTGACCCGGTAGCGGCCGTGCCGAAGACACAAAACTCGTTGAATGCCTGTGCCCGAAACCGTTCGCTGTCCCGATAGGCGAAAGTCAGCATGGTGGTTCCACCGACGTAGAGAAAATTCCAGCCCACGCCGAGCAAAATCAGCGCCCACGTGTAGTGCCCAAGCGAATGCCCGTCCATGCCGGTAACTAGCGCGGCCAGCAGCAGCAGCGCACCCGCGGTCATCATTTTCAAGACGCCTAGCCGGTCGATCAGAAAACCGGACACCAGCGAGGGTAAGTACATACCCAGCACGTGCGCCCGGATGACCGCCGCTGTCTCAGCCAGCGAATAGCCGTCCACCTCGTGCATGCTGAGCGGGGTGGCCGTCATCAGGAAACTCATCACGCCGTAGCCAGCGGTGCCGCCGAGCACCGCGACGACAAAAACCGGCTGCCGAAGAAGGTCGCGCACCGACCGCCCGCGGTCCGACATTGCGGTGTCCTCCGTGGGTTTAGCCATCCTCAGGGCACCAACGAGAAACGCGCCAAGCAGATACAGACCGCACAGCACCAGCAGCGCAAGATCGTAGGGTGCCGAGGGGTTAACGCGGGCGGCATGCTGGACAAGATAAGGCCCGAGCAACGCGCCGCCGACCGCCCCCAGGAGCACAAAAGAAACGGCTCTGCCCGCGCGAGCCCGGCCAACACTCTCGATGGCGGCAAAACGGTACTGCTGGGAAAACGCCATGTTGATCCCCAGGGCACTCATGGCGCAGCAAAAGCCCAGGAAGCTCCCCTGGGACACGGCCCACAGCGTCAGCGCGGATGCCGTCAGTGCTGACAGACAGCCGACGGCAAAACCGACCGGGCGGCCATAGCGGCGCATCACCAGCGCCGCAGGAATGGTGCTGAGCGCGGTGATGACGACCATCAGGGAAATTGGCAGCGTGGCCAGTGCCGGCACCCGGGTAAGCTGTGCACCGATGATGCTGCCGAGCGTCACCATCACTACCGAACCGGTGGCCGCCACCAGCTGGCAGCAGAACAAGATGAGCAGGTCGCGATTCAACATGGCTGGTGGGTGACCAACATCCGGAAGGTGCGCAGCGTAGCGCACGCGGATCCCCTGCGGCTATGTCGACGGCCGCCGTCGACACACCAGCCCGTCAGCGGTCTTTTTCAAATCGCTTCAGATGGCGGTCGAACAAGCGAGCCGTCTGGTCGACAAATGGCCGATAAACGTGGCGCAGAAGCGTTCCCGGAATCCCACGAGCACGCTCTTCCAGGGCCACCCTGCCCCTCTGGTGCATCATCCAGCGCAGATACCACGGCCGGAAGTGAAATTCCTCCCGCCAAAATTCAATCGCCGCCAGGTGCTTCGCGTTCTTATATCCGTAGTGGCCTGGCGCGACTAGGCGCAGCGGCGCGCCGTGGGCGATGCTCAGGGGCTCACCGTTCAGCGTATCAGCGAGCATGACGTCATCCCCCATCAGGTCTTCCAGCGGCAGGCTGGTTCGGAAACCGTCCTGGCAGCGCAGCAGCACAAACTCTGCATCCGCCACCGGCCGCGCCAGCGGCAGCACCAGCTTTCGATACAGGTCGGCAAAGCGGTATCCACTCCAGCTTAAGCCACTGACGCTCCAGGTCGTCACGCAGTGGAAGTCAGACGTTTGGCCGACACGCTCGAGCTTTTTCAGTTCGTCGCTGAGCTCCAGCGGTTGCTCGACGTCGCCGCCGATAGCCAGCGAAACGGTGCTCGGCTGGTCCGGAAACCGGTTCGCGAATTGGCTCATTCCGAATCGCGGCATCGCGTGCCGCAGCCTTTGGCCGGGAGGTAAGTCGCAAACCTGATTCGTCATGTCATCATCCTCTTTACTAGAACATATGTTCTATTATATAAATACGCTATGGGTCGAGTGTCAACATTTTCGGAGCAGGACGTGTTCCGGACGGTGAGCCGCCAGATGAGCGGCGAGGGGGCGGTAACGTTTCGTTCGCTGGTCAAAGAAACCGGTGTCTCCATCGGCTCGCTGTACCACCGGTTTGACTCGCGAGAGGGATTGCTCGCCGAAACCTGGGCGGACGCGCTGACGAGTTTTCAGAGACGTTTTCTTGCGGCGCTGGAGGATGACGACGAAGACGCGGGAGTGAACGCGGCGTTGGCCACACCGCGCTTCTGCCGCGCTGAACCCGAGAGGGCAGCGCTGCTGGCCTGCTGCCGCGCTTCGGAGTTTCTGTCCGCGGCGACGCCCTCGGCAATCCGCGATTGCATCAACGACGGCAACGACGAGGTGCAGCGGACGGTCAGGCGCTACGCGTCACGCGTCGGTCTGTCGCTGCAGGCATGCCGGATGGGTCTGATGGCCTTTCCGCTGGGGGCCGTTCGCGCCTACCTGCCGAATCGAGTGGTGCCTCACAGCGTTGATCGCTACGTTTCGGCCGCGTTCAGAGCCATCGAGGCAGCAGACCGAAAGCTGGACGCTCCGAAAGACTGAGGCTCCGCTGTTGTCCTCAATCCGTTTCGGGCTGCCGCTGCTAAAGGTGAACGGACTCAACCGGTCAGCGCAGCTTGGACGCGTTCAGGATGCTGGACGGGAACCGCAGCGAGGAGCGGATGCGCTGCAACACCCAAACCTTTGGGATTGATATGGTATTGCAGGCTAGAGGTCTCTCGGCCGAGCACTGGCGTGGAGGTTTACTGAACACGCGCACCAAAAGAACGTCTTGCCAACTACTCGAAAGACTCCAGCAGCAAATTGGATTCGGTCGCCGAAATGCCGGGCAGGAGCCGGATCTCGCCGACGATATGGTTGAACGACGCGAGCGCGTCGGTTTGGACTTCGGCGATCAAATCCCAGCGCCCGGTCGTGTGATGAACCGCCGTGACCTGCGGATGGCCGCGCAATCGAGCGATCACCGCGGCCTCTTCAGCACTCTCCGTCTTGATGCTCATCAGCGCGCGCACCGCCGTGCTGGATAGCTCAGCGCCCAGCTTGACGGTGTAACCCGAAATCACCCCCTGCGCTTCGAGGCGCCGCATGCGGTTCTGCACGGTCGCCCGGGAAACGCCGAGGGCCCGCGCCAGGTCCACCACGGACGTTCTGGCGTTATCACGAAGCAGCGTAATCAGCTTCCGATCTTTACTGTCCAGTTCCACAAAAATCCTCAGATTAGACAAATCGACATTTAGATATTAGCAAAATGCTTATTTAGCCTTCATTCTGTTCATTCTTCCTCCTAAAAATTGGCCACAAACCGCATTACGCTTACCCCTAAATGCTAGAGGAGAAAAAGCGATGACCCGATTTGTCGACGTACCAACCGTCAGCCGTATGATCAACCGCATCGGCCCAGCCGAGTTTGTGAGAGGCATGGCTGACACCATGCGGGAAGACTTCTGCCGCTGGGAGCGCTTTGATAAATGCGCGCGGGTGGCGAGCCACAGCGATGTCGGCGTCATCGAGATCATGCCGATCTCCGACCAGCAGCGTTATGGGTTTAAGTACGTCAACGGACACCCGGGCAACCCCGCGCGAGGAGTCTCCACCGTCATGGCCTTTGGGGCGCTGGCCGATGTGGACACCGGCTATCCGGTGCTGCTGTCCGAGCTGACGCTGGTGACCGCGTTTCGAACAGCTGCCGCCTCCGCGATTGCTGCCCAGGCGCTAGCGCGGCCGGAGTCGCGGACACTAGGCCTGATCGGGTGTGGCGCACAAAGCGAGTTCCAGGTACTGGCGTTTCACACGCTGCTAGGAATCGAAGAGGTCCGCATCTTTGACATCGACCCTGCCGCCATGGAGAAACTGCGTCGCCATATGACGCGCTTCCCGGATCTGCGAGTTCTGCCCGCCGCTTCCGCCGCCGAGGCCGTTCGCGGCGCTGACATTGTGACCACCTGCACCGCCGACAAAACCTGGGCCACCATCTTGACCCCGGACATGGTTGAGCCAGGAATGCATATCAACGGTGTTGGTGGCGACTGCCCCGGCAAAACCGAGCTGCACGTCGACGTGCTGCGGGGCGCCAAGATTTTCGTCGAGTATGAGGCGCAAACCCGAATTGAAGGGGACATCCAGCAGCTGCCGGCGGATTATCCCGTCCACGATCTTTGGCGCGCGATTGCGGATCCGACAGCGGGTCGAGACGATCCGGATCAGGTCACGATTTTTGATTCGGTCGGCTTTGCCCTGGAAGACTTTTCCGCCCTGCGCTACGTCCATCGGATGGCGCTGGAGCTGGAAGAAGGCCAGGACATTGCGCTGATCCCGGAGCTCGACGACCCGAAGGATCTGTTCGAGCGCGTCATCGACAATGCCGGCCAGTCGGTCAGCCGAAAGGCCGCCTGACTTAGTCCGATAAGCGGGACGGCCACTCGGCCGTCCAGCCCGTTACCTCAGTTAGAACTGTTCATCCGCCAGCGCCATGGTGCTGGCGCTGCCGACGGTTGCTGCGGCGAGGTAGGCACTGGAACGCGACAGCAGATGGTCAGCGTAAAACCGTGCCGTGGCGACCTTGGCCTGATAAAACGCCTCGTTGTCGCTGCATTCGTCAAGCCGGCGCTGAGCCGCGACCGCGCTGCGCGCCATCTGCCAGCCACCCACCACGGTTCCGGCGAGCATCAGAAAATTGAATGACGCAGCACCCGGCGCATGCAGGTCGTCGCCGCCGTGGGTCAGGAGCCAGCGCGTGGCCTCCTCGAGCTGACCTGCGGCCTGAGCCAGCGAGTCTTCCCAACCAAAGCCGCCCTGCTCCGCCACGGCGTTGATCTCGGCCAGCATGGCCTGCATCGCCTGACCGCCGTCACGCATCACCTTTCGACCGACGAGATCGCCGGCCTGGATGCCGGTGGTGCCTTCATAGATGGTGGTGATGCGAGCATCCCGATAGTACTGGGCTGCACCCGTCTCCTCGACAAATCCCATACCGCCGTGGATCTGGATCCCGAGGCTCGTAACCTCTTGCGACACCTCGGTGCACCAGCCCTTGACGATTGGCGTGAGCAGCTCCCAGCGGGCCCGGTGCCGGGCGCGGGTTTCTTCGTCCTCGTGGTGTTTGAAGAAATCGCTGGCGGAAGCCGACGCGTAGGCGACCGCTCGGCAGGCTTCGGTTTGGGCTTTCATCAGCATCAACATGCGACGCACGTCAGCGTGTTTGATGATGCTGACCCTCTCCCGCTCACCCGGCAGGTTGCCCTGGACCCGGTCCTTGGCGTAAGTCACCGCCTGCTGGTAAGCGCGCTCGCAAAGGGCGAGACCCTGGAGGCCAACACCGATCCGAGCGTCATTCATCATGGTGAACATACAGGCTAAACCACGGTTTTCCTCACCAACCAGATAACCGATGGCCCCCTCCGATTCGCCGAAGCTCATCACGCAGGTCGGGCTGGCGTTGATTCCCAGCTTGTGCTCGATGGAAACCACCTTCAGGTCGTTGCGCTCGCCCGGCGCGCCGTCAGCGTTGGGCAGGAACTTGGGCACCAGGAACAGCGAAATTCCGCCGACGCCGGGGGGCGCATCGGGCAGCCGCGCCAGCACCAAATGAATAATGTTGCCAGTCAGCTCGTGTTCACCCCAGGTGATATAGATCTTCTGGCCGCGGATTCGATAGTGATCGCCTTGAGGGGTAGCCTCGGTCCGCACGGCGGCCAGATCCGAACCTGCCTGCGGCTCGGTCAAATTCATGGTGGCGGACCATTCACCGCTGATCAGCTTTGGCAGGTAAGCGTCTTTCAGAGCGCCCGCGGCGTGCGCCTCGATGGCCTCGATGGCACCTTTGGTCAGCAGCGGGCAAAGCGACAGCGACAGGTTGGCGGAATTCCACATCTCCTCCACGGCCATGCTGACCAGCTGCGGCAGACCTTGACCGCCAAACTCAGGGTTGTGGACCAGGCTCAGCCAACCGCCATCCGACAATTCGCTGTAGGCCTCACCAAATCCATCGGGGAGGAGGACCTGGTCCCCCTCGACGCGGGCACCCTCCGTGTCGCCCACCCGATTCAGCGGGGTCAGCACCTCACCGGCCAGTTTCGCTGCTTCCTCCAGTACGGTTTCCACAAGCTCCGGCGACGCCTCTTCGAAACCTGGCAGCGAGGCAATCTCCTCGAGCCCGGACAGCTCGTGCTGAACGAACTGCATATCGGTGACGGGGGCACTATAGGTGGTCATTTCTTAATCTCCATTCATCATTTCAGTCGCTTTGCGCCACGCGTTCCTGAGAGCAAAGCAGTCCATATCTGTGTCGCGGCCATCGCAGAGACCGCCCCTTTCCTGGCCGGCCAGCGGCAACGAACGTTCTTCAGGCCGGCGGTAGATTCTGGGTACTTTCAGGTGTCCGTACTCAAGCCTTGAGGGTGTCGCTGATCTTACAGCCGGACTGGCCACGAAGTCACATGAAGACCATTCGCTCGACGCCAGTTCGAATAGATATGCGCGAATCGTGGCGATGCAAGTCCTGACCTCGCTTTTCTGACCGCAGTTTTTCCCGCGCTGCTTGCCATTTGTGCTGGTGTTATCCTAGTTCACGAGGAGTTCAGTCGAGCGACCCATGCTCAGATATCGCGCGTTCATCAGCTATTGTCATCACGACGAGATTGCAGCCACTCGGCTGCACGAAGCGCTGGAGCGATACCGTTTGCCCACAACCGTGACCCGAGAGACCGGCGTTGCGAGGGTAGTACCCATATTTCGGGACAAGGAGGTTCTCGGGGCATCCGCTGACCTCACCCAGGAACTCGTCGATGCGCTAAGCCAGTCTGAAAACCTGATCGTGCTGTGCTCGGTGAGTGCACGCAACTCGGAATGGGTAGATCGCGAAATCCGGGCATTTCAGGAGTTGCGACCGCTCGGTCGCATTCTCGCCGTCATCGTCGATGGTCAGGGTGAACCGCACGAGCTGTTTCCTCCTGCACTTCTGGAAGGCGACAGCGAACCACTGGCTGCGGATCTGCGGCAGCAAGGTGATGGGCGAAAAGACGGTCTACTGCGGCTTGTAGCGGGCCTCGTGGGTACCAGTTTCGAGCGACTCAAGGGACGGGCCGAGCGGAGACGGTTATGGGCGGTTGCCGCTTTGGCGGTGGTAAGCCTGGTCGGCATGACGCTGGCGATTGGCGTCGCCTCCATTGCTGTACGGGCAGAGCGCGAGGCAAGTCGCCAGGCTGAGATTGCGAACAGCATTTTTTTGTTTATGAACAACCTGTTTCGCTCCGCGAAACCCGCGGACAAAAATCCAGATTCGGTCAAAGTCATTGATCTACTGGAACTCGGCAGGGCCCGGATCGACGACATCGAAGATGCGACGGTCAAGATTCGATTACAGAACTCGATTGCAGACGCCTATGTCAGCCTCACCGCGTTTGATCACGCGGAACCACTGCTACGAGATTCGCTTAAACTGAACGACGAACTCAACGGAGCACAGGACTCGAAGGCATTCGAAACACTGCTCCTCCTGTCAAACCTGATGAAGCAGCGCGGTTCCCTTGAACAGGCCGAATACTACTCACGGCGGGCTATAGATCTAAACTATGACGACACGGATGCGCAACAGCGCCATTACGCCCGTGCGATGGGAACCCTGGCGCTGATCCAAAGCGACATGGGACGACACGAAGACGCGGAGGCGAGCTATCGCGCAACACTGAAAATCAAGGAACAGCTACCGCCGGATCGACAGCTTCTCCTGAGCTCTACGCTATCCAATCTCGCAATTTCCAACCACAGACTTGGCAGGTATTCGGAGGCGCTCGGTTACTACCGTAGAGCCCTGGCTGATGAAGTGCACTACGCAGGAGAGGAGCATATTCGGGTCGCCGGGATTTTGCACAATATGGCGAACGCGCAGCGCCAGCTGGGAGACCTGCAGGGCGCTGAGGAGGGATACAAGCGCGCGCTGACGATCAAGCGCAGAGTGCTTGGCGAGGCCCACCCCAGCGTGGCGAGCACGCTGAACGGAATGGGAACGCTGGCAGCCGAACGAGGCGATTTTGACGCTGCCTTGAACCTGTTCATGGACTCGGCCGAGATCAAAACAGCAGCGTTGGGCGAATCTCACTATTCAGTGGCCAACAGCCTTACGAACGCCGCTGACGCAAACCTGGCGCTGGGGAACTTAAGTGAAGCGGAGTTGCTTGCCGAGCGCGCCCTGACGATCAGACGCGTGGCTTTCTCGAATCAGCATGATCTGGTTGCAAGATCATTGATGAGTTTAGGGGACATTCGAGCCAGGCAAGATCGAACTGAGGAAGCCCGCGAATACTATCGCGACGCACTCGATATGTTTGTCGCCACGCTCGGGGCAGATCATGAAGAGGCTTTGCGCGCCAGCGAGGCCCTCAACAGGATGAAGTGACGCTGGAACAGCCTACCGCTGTTTTTGACTGACAGGCTCCAACTCTTCTCTTCTCAATCTGCCAGTATTGACCGTCCGACCCTCGTGAGGCTCCGAGCCCTTGTGGCGGCGCGAACAAAGCATCCAGATCTCGAATAGCCTCGCCGCAGCGGATCAGGCATAGTCGAGCGTCATCACGACTGAACTTCACCGGAAAAGCACGCCCATGAAGACCCTGATCTCAGCCGCTGTCCTGATCCTTTGCTTCCTAGAGGGCAACGCCTTCGCTGATGAGACAAGCCAGAAGGCCGTCCTGGTCACAGGGGCGAGTTCGGGCAGCGGACGCGTGATCGCCGAGACCCTGGCGCAGCGGGGCTACTTCGTCTACGCAACGGCTCGCAAGCAGGCAGACCTCGACGCGATCAACGCGATCGACAACATCCAGGCCGTACGCCTCGACGTCACCGAGCAGGCTGAGATCGACGCGGCGGTCGAGACCGTTCGAAGAGGTGGCCGGGGACTCTACGGGCTGGTCAACAATGCCGGTGTCGGCGTGATGGGCCCGCTGATCGAGATTCCGGAATCCGAGGTCGACTTTGTCATGGAGGTCAACGTCCTCGGGCCTTATCGAGTGACACAGGCGTTTGCGCCGATGATCATCGAGTCGAAGGGGCGCATCACCACCACCGGCTCGATCTCCGGAATCTTGTCGAGCCGCTTCTATGGCCCCTACAGCATGAGCAAACACGCTATGGAGGCTTTCACCGATTCACTGGCCGCCGAGATGGAGAAGTTCGGGGTCTACGTGAGCATCATCGAGCCGGGCGGCTTTAGTTCCAAGATCGGCAAGAGCATCTACGAGAAAATGCAGGCGGACGGTTTCAGCATGGAAGACTCCCGGTATAAAGAAGAATGGGAGAGCAACTGGCTCCTGAGCGGTAAAGGCGAAATCGCTATCGACAATGATGTGCCCGAACGGATCGCGGCCGCCGTCATCGACACCCTCGAAGCCAACAGCCCACGCAGACGCTACATGGTTGTCGGCGCTCGCGATTCGGCGGTCGCCACCATTCGGCAAGCGATGCAGGAGATGGTCCAGCTCAACCAGGGCCAGCCCCACGCGCTCAGTCGCGAAGAACTCGTTGCCATGCTCGATGAGCTGATCGGCGAATGATCGGGTTACGGGAGCCGCTGGCGAGTCTGCCTATGGGGCCTTTTCTAGTTGAGTAACTGCACGATGACCAGCAATTCCAAACTCCTGCGTTGGCTTGCCTGCCTAAGCGTCGTCGCGCTGGGTGTTCTCATCGGGGCCTGCAGCGAGCCGCCTGAGGACGGCGTTGCGCGAGAGGCAAAACCACAACCCGATGCCCTGGCCAGCACAGGTTTTGAGTCGCGCGGCGATGTCGACTGGACTCTGCACGGCAATGATCCCGGAGAGAAGCGCTTTTCAACGCTGGACCTGATCAACCGGGACAACGTCAACCGCCTGGGGCTTGCGTTCGAAGTGCCGCTGCAGTCCACGCGCGGCATCGAGGTGACGCCCATCATGGTGGACGGCACGCTGTACCTCACCAGCACGTGGTCGCGGGTGCTGGCGGTGGATGCGGTCAGCGGCGCCGTTAAGTGGCGCTTCGATCCACAGGTCCCTCGATCCTGGGCGCGGAAGTTGTGCTGCGATGTTGTCAACCGCGGCGTCGCCGTCTGGGGCAACCGGGTCATCTTCGGGACGCTTGATGGCCGCCTGATCTCACTGGATCGTGGGTCCGGTGAAGTCGTTTGGGAAATCGATACGCTGATCGACCGCAATCGGTGGTATTCGATTACGGGCGCGCCGCGCATCGTTAAGGACAAAGTCATAATCGGCAACGGCGGGGCTGAGTATGGCGTTCGCGGTTACGTCAGCGCCTACGCGGTGGACAGCGGTGAGCTGGCCTGGCGCTTCTTCACCGTTCCCGGCGACCCGGCACAGCCGTTTGAACACCCGGAGCTCCAAAAGGCCGCGGCAACGTGGGAGGGCGTTCCGGACTGGAGCGGCCTTGGCGGCACGGTTTGGGATTCCATGGCCTACGATGCCGAACAGAACCTGCTTTACGTAGGCACCGGGAACGGGTCGCCCTGGTCTCGCGACAAGCGAAGTGCTGGCGGTGGAGACAACCTGTTTCTCGCTTCAATTCTCGCGCTGAACCCCGACACCGGCGAGCTGGTGTGGCATTACCAGACGACCCCTGGAGACAACTGGGACTACACGGCCACCCAGCAGATCACGCTCGTCGATCTGATGATCGACGGCGAGCCGCGCAAGGTACTTATGCAGGCGCCCAAGAACGGGTTTTTCTATGTGCTGGACCGCACCGACGGCGAGCTGATTTCCGCCGAGCCGTTTGTCCACGTGAACTGGGCCAGCCACGTCGACCCGGAGAGCGGCCGGCCGGTGGAGACCGGGCTGGGCGAGTACAACAACGAGCGCGACGCGTACGTATTTCCCTCGCCCGCCGGCGGGCACAACTGGCAGCCGATGTCATTCAGCGAAGCGACGGGCCTGGTTTACATCCCGACGCGCGACGTAGGCTGGGTGTTCACGCCGGAGGACGACAAGTGGTTTACCTACGGCGTGGACAACCTGGAGGAGCTTACGGGTGGCGCCAAAGTGCCGGACGTCGCCGGTCACCTCAAAGCCTGGGACCCTAGACTGCAGAAAGTCGTCTGGCAAAAGGAGTCCACGCTGATCTGGAACGGCGGCGTGCTGTCGACATCCGGTGGGCTTGTGTTTTACGGCACCGCCGCCGGCGAGCTGCTGGTGCTGGATGACCGCAGTGGTGAAACCCTACACACCATCCCTCTAGGAACCGGCGTGATTGCGCCACCGATCACCTACGCCATCGACGGCGTGCAGTACGTCGCGCTGGCTGCCGGTTGGGGCGGACCGGCATTCAATACGATGCAAGGCACAGAAGCGGCCATGACCTACCTCAACAGCGGCCGTCTTCTGGTGTTCAAGCTGGATGGTGGTCCCGTGCCGATGCCGGCAGCTCGCCCGCCGCTCGCACCGTTTCATGCGCCGGATTTGGTTCAGCTTGACTCAGCAACCCTCGAGCACGGCCGCGGGCTCTACGGCGTCCACTGCGGTGCGTGTCATGGGTTTTACGGCAGCACGCCGCTGCTGCCGGACCTGAGACGCCTGACCCCGGAAAAGCATGCGCTGTTCAGCGAGATTGTGATCGGCGGCGCTTTGGAAGCGAACGGCATGCCGAATTTCTCCGACACCTTTAGCGAAGCGGACGTGTTGGCGATCCAGGCATACGTGACGAGTCTTGCGCGAGAGGCACTTGCTGCCGAGGCATCACCCTCTGCCCCATAAAACCTGGGGAAGGACGGCGATTCCTCAGGGATTGAGTTGAACCGGGTGAAAACCGCCCGCGGCATTGCTCCCGCGGAGCTCGCTGATGCGGCGCCGCAGTGACTCGCGCTCCTGGCTGATCAAATGCCAATAGCGGCTCTGGCAGGGCTGACTGTTGCCGATCAATCGAACCTGCTCGCGATCGTCAAAATGCAGCGTGTTGGTGAAGCGGCAATCATCGATCTGTCGCGAGTAGCCGTCGATGACCTTTTGCGAGAGACGTCGTGCAGCGGCAACCTGCTGGCGAATCTCGTCGCTGTCGGCATCAGTTTCCCGCCCCTCGTCAGCGACCTCCGGCGGAAGATCCTCCAGCGTTGGCGCCGGCACGGGGTAGGGCCACAGCGGGTCCGCTGGCGCCGACGCTGCCTGAGCAGCCGCGACGGTTCCTGCTTGCGGCGAAGCGGGTGCATCGGCGGCGCTGACCAGCGGCCACGCCAGCGGCGCGACCAGCACAATGGCTTTTGACAGGTTGTTCATCACGTTCGACCTCATGTCATCATCCTACGGCAACCGGACGCAGGCACCAATCAGGAAAGACTTGGTGGTGTCGTCAGCTTCAGCCGTCGCGCAACGAATCCCAACTTCCGGCTAATCCCAATGCCAGCTGACGGATCCCCGCAGGCTGCGCGGCTCAAGCGGGTGAAAATGAACGTCGTCGACCCCAGCTGCCGACTCTCCTGGAAGACGGGATCGATAGAAATAGGCCACGTCGCTGTCGCGGGAATTGAAGAGGTTGAAAACATCGAGCCGCAGCTCCAGGTTTTGTCGTCGATAGGATAGACCAGCGTTCGCCAGGAACGAGCTGCGGCTGCGCACCGAGTTGTCTTCGACAAGCGGCGCCGGGCCAAGCCATCGCAATCGAGCACTGGCGGAAACCCCGTTCTGCCACGCCGCGTTCAGGCCCAGCGTGCCTGTCGAAGCAATCGCGCCGGGAATCCGTCTTCCGCCAGCCTGAGGCCCTCGAAACCGTGCCTCGGTAGCGGTTACGGCGGCGTTAAGCGCCAGCCAGTCGTTGGCCTGCCAGAACGCGGAAGCCTCAACGCCGGTGCGCCGGGTCGGACCATTCGCCTCGGTGGTTCCCGCGTCGCCGACGTAGACCAGCTCTGAATCAAGGTCGAGCCGAAAAGCGGTGACCGATACATTTAGATCATTGCCAGCTTCGTAACGCAGCCCCACTTCTGCGCCTTCCGAAGCCACGAGCACGGGCACAGACGCCGCCGGATCGCCGCTCACCGGATCAACGGCGATGGTTGCGCCCCTCACATCGTTGGAATGGAAACCGCGCCCATAGTTGAGATAAGTCTCAACACTGTCGGAGGCTCGCCAGGCAAGCGTGGCTTTGGGGCTCGACAGCGCGTCGCTGGCGCGGCCGGAATTAGCCTCGCGCAGAGCGTCGACGTCCCAGCCGTAGAAATCGGTACGAAGTCCGAGCATAGCGCGAAGGCTGTCTGTGGGTGCCCATCGGGCGTCTGCCCAAAGGCCAAGCGACCATTCATGCAGCCGGTCTTGCCGTACCGTGCCCAGACGTCGTCGCCCGGCCGTGCGATAGAGCCCGACCTCCTGAGCATCGTCCCATCGAAATTCTGCGCCCCAACGAACGGCATCGACCGGAGTGATCGACCTCAGCGTGTTCTCACCGCGTAAACCCAGACCCAAAACCCGGCGGCGGTCGCGCTGCTCGAACTCGTCGCCAGCGAGGGGGTCTTCCAGAAAATAGGTGAAGTTGGAATAGAGGGTGAAGTCGTAGTCGACCGCATATGCGTTGATGGAAAAGCCCTCAAGATCCAGCGCGCCGGTCAGGGCCAAACGAGAAGAGCGACCGCCAAGATCTTCATCCAGGTTCCCCAGCCGGCTGATGATTCCCTGGCGTACGGCCCGCTGAGGAATTTGGTCAGTCGCCGTCCACCGGCTGTCATAACCCTGTAGCGTCATGCGCAGATCGGCTTCACCGACACGACCTGCATAGGCGCCAAAGAGTTTGAACTGACGAAGCCGTTCATCAAGCTCCCACGGGCCGCGATAGCCGGTCAGATCAACGGCCCCGGTGAACCCAGTCTGCTGGTCATGCTGAGAGGCGGCGGCGAGTACGCGCTGAAAACCAAACTCTCCCGACGTAACTGTCAGCACCGATTCATCCAGATGATCATAGAGATCAAATTCGACGCTCGCGGCCGAAGAAAAGTCCCCGACCTGCGCCGCATAGGGCCCGCGCTGATAGCGGGTTTTCTCGACCAGTTCCGGAATCAAGAAATTGAGATCCAGGTAACCCTGACCATGCCCGTGGCTGCGTAGGTTAACGGGAACACCTTCCACGGAGACGGCAAAGTCTGTGCCGTGATCAAGATTGAAGCCTCGGATAAAGTACTGATTCGCCTTGCCGGTACCGGAATGCTGAGTCGCCACCATGCCGGGGACCGCCTCAACCAGCTCACCCACCCGCAGCAGCGGGGGCAGCCGAATGTCGTCATGGGCGACGATTCCCGCCGACGCCGAAAGGTGGTTTCCCAGCTGCTGCTGCGCTCGCCCATAGACAACAATTTCCTCCAGCTCGACGACGTTCTTGTCCGGCTCCGCTTCCTGTGGCGAGGGCGAGGAAGGCTCAACGGAACCGAGCGCTGACCCGCACCAGACCACCGCCGCGCACAACCCAACCGAGCTTCGCCGTCTTCGCGATACTCGAAGCCCCATCATCGGTGAGTTCCGCTGGCGCCGATTGTCGTGGGGTTCGACACTGCCTGCGCCGGAGCGGCCGATCCTTCGGTTGGCAGCAGCCACCGATCCTGCCACTGGCTGAGTACCGCCCGGCGCGAACCGTCGCAGCTGGTCGCCAGCACCCGGTGCCCATGAGGCAATTGCGCCAAACCGACGGCCGTCAGCTCCACGTCGTCATCGACGTCGAGTCCGGCAAACGACCAGCTCAGCTTGACGTTGTGCTGCCCGGCTCGCTCGAAGGCCGTGACTTGCTGAGCCCCGCGACTTCCCTTGAGTTCCACCCAGCTACGGCCGACGCCGGCAGCTTCGTGCAGCTCCCAGGTCACCTCTACCGTCGAGTCCCCGCGGCACAGCTGGAGCGTGCTGACGCCACCGTCGTGGGCCCAGACGCCCACACAGAATCCTGCCGCCAAGGCGGCGCTTATCCATCGCTTCATGGTTTTCTCCTTCGGATGGTGGCGGCCGAAACGGCCGCCACCGCTGTCACCGCCTGACGGGTCAGGGGTTGTGTTTTACGTTACGACCGTTATGCGGCGTGGCTGCATAAGGAAAGACTTTGTTGTAGCCGATGTCGTTGGCGCTAACGTTGTCGATACCATCGGCCACCGTGATCTGCAGATTGTCGAGGTCGCGCAGGTCACTCAGGGCTGCCGATACCGCAATATCAACCACGTCGTCCCCGAAACGCCGGCCGTTGGGCCAGCCGCCGGGCACCGCGCCATCACCAAAGCCGTTGCTGATCTGGCTGACCAGCACGTCTCCGCCAAAAATAGACAGACGGGAGAACCCTTCGTCGTCCGGATTGGTGGCGTGGTCCGCACCAGAGCCGGCCAGGCGAGCGGCTTCGGTCGACAGGTCAACCTTGATAACGTCAGGAATAAAGATCCCGGCCAGGTCCGATCGGTCGCTGGCCAGCGCTACCTCTTCGCCCCCAAAAATCAGGGCATTGATCAGTGCGGCTAGTTCCGGCGTCTCGGCATATTTGCGAAACAGTCGGGCATCAACATGAGGCAGCGACTGGTTGTAGAGATCCTTGTCCTCCAGCGCAATAAAGCCTTCGGCAAAGAGCGGATTGCCCTGACGCCCGACCTGGCGATGCAGGCCCTGGGCCCGCCCGAATATCGACACCACCTGCCGGCTGGTCGTCGCAAACACACCCACCTGCTGCAGATCGCCACCCAGTTCCTCTACGGGGATGTTGAGCACGATGGTGTGGACGTTGAAGCCTGACTGGCTGTCGAACACGTCATCGCCATTACGCAGCGAAAGCAGGTCGAAAATGGCCTGGATGTCAGCATAGAAGCCGTCATCGCGCTGTCCCGCAAAGGCCAGGTAACCGTCGTCCAACTCAGCGACCGTTTGGCTGGTATAACGATCGAGCTCAGCGGCTGTTGCCACGCCATCGCGGGCCGGCGCTTCGCCGTCGTTATTGGTGTTGTAAAACGGCGTTGCGATACCCTGGTTATTCGGCGGCACCACGCCAGATCCGAGGAGCTCGCGGCGATTCCGACCTCGTTCTCGACGATCGATTTTGGTCACCGAGTAGGTCTGGGTGCGGTTCTGTGCTTCGTCATCAACGTTTTCAATCACGCCGAGGTAACCCTGCAGAATCGTTTGCTGGTTCTTAAAGGCGGTATCGAAGTCGAACCGGTACGTAATGGTGGGCCGCCCACGAGCCAGATCGTCGCCGAGACTGACATGGATCTCATAGCGTACGGTCGGATCGAAGTCATACGCGTTGGGCCCGATGCCTGGCTCCTCGAACGGATAGACCGACAGCGAGGTGCTCAGGTACTTCTGATTCCCGTCGCTCGCCACAAAGGCATAGACATCGGTCGTGTTGGCCGGATCGTCGCGGGTGATCAGCGGCGCATCCATGTGGCTGGACGCCAGGACGCTGCCGCTGGCCGCGACCAGGCTGGCAAGAAGCATCGGTCTCCAGGCCGACTTTGAGGGGCATAACTTTGGCAAAATCATCTTATTCTCCTAAAGGTTTTGCGGTTGAAGCGCTGAGTCTTTGAGACGGGCATAGATCTCCCGCTCCCGCGGACTCAGCAGAAAAAATTGTTGGGACAAGCGAGCCAGGTGCCGCTCGCTAGCGGGAGCATCCTCACGCTGCGCCGCGACCATGGCGGCCACCAGGTAGGGCAAGGGTTCCGGGTATCGGCTCACGAGCGCCTCCCGAATCTTGAGTTCCGCCGCCGCGGCGTAGCCCAGTTCGAGATCCGCCCAGGCTGCTAGGGCCAGCGTAACGGGGTCCCGCCGCTGCAGCAGCTCGCCGCGCAGCAGCTGCGCGGCGGTTGCAGTGTCCCGCGCATCGAGCAGCAGGTTGCGGGCGTAGCCCCGCGCATCCAGCCGCCCCCCATTGCTCGAGCGAACCTGATTCAAACCCTGCTCCTCAGCACAGGCCGGCAGTTCGCTGAACCAGGCGACAGCGTCCGGAGCCGGGTGATCTTGGATCAACCCGGCTAGCGTGGTGCAGGCAGCAATGGACTGGTCGCCAGCCACCTGGGCCCTGGCGAGCAGCAGACGGGTACCGGGGTTGGGTGCCAGGCGAACGCTGTCCCGGAGCATGTCGGTGGCGGCGGTAATCTCGCCCTGCGTCAACAGGAAGCGCCCCCCGAGCCGCAACGTGAACGCAAGCTCGCTCGTATCCGATGATCGGCTCGCGCCTTCCAGCGCGAGTTCCAGCAACTCCAGCGCGCCCTCCACGTCACCCGACAGGTAACGCACCTGCGCGCCTCTCGCGTAGGCCGATGGCGAGGGTTTGAGGTTGATCTGCTGCTGGTAATGCTCCGCCGCCTTCACGACGAGTCCTTGTTCCAGCCGAATGTCTCCAAGAAGCTGATGCACGGCCGCGATGGGCGCAGTTTTCAGCAGCGGCTGCACAACGCGATAGGCTTCATCAAAGCGATGCAGCTGCTGCAGCGCAAAACCCTGAAGCAAAACCGCTTCGGTTTGCTGCCGCGGATCGCGCCGAAATTGAGTGGCGATGGCGAGCGCAAAACGGTAGAAGCCAGGGTCTCCAGTCTGCTGACCCAGGGCGGCAAGCTGCCAGCCCCCAGCTAACGTACACTCGGTCTGCGGTGCAGCGAGTTTCAGCCAATCGCAGTCCAGGCTCGGCCGGTTCTTGCTGACAGTCTGGCTGCTGAGCAGCAGGCTCAACAGCAGGATAGGTAATGCTTGCATCAGATCGCTCCATCAAGCGGCTCGGTTTGGTGAGTCATTACGAAACCGCGAGCGATCCGGATGCAGAAAATTTGCCTGCATCCGATTGACGATTGGCCGCGTATTAGGGGTGGAGATCATCGAATATCAGGAAAGAAAATCGTGCCCGATCCGTTCAACCTTTCCGGCGAATATGCTGGCACTCTCAGTCCGGCACGCGCGGTGAAAACCGACACGCTGGCCCACAGCGACCAGCAGCATGCGTCGCTAATTACGCAGATTGCCGCCGGACAAGAAGGCGCCATGAACCGCTTCTACGATCTGACCATCGACTTCGCCTTCAGCATTGCCTTTGCGGTTCTGCGACAGGCGGAGGACGCCGAGGAAGCCGTATTGGACGCATATACTCAGGTTTGGCGAACGGCCGGCAGCTACAATCCCCGCCGGGGTAGCGGCCTGGGCTGGCTGGCGGTACTGGTTCGCAGCCGCGCCCTGGATCAGCTGCGCCGGCGCCGTGATCATAGCGATAACGTACCGGACGCCGCCGACAACAACCCGGGGCCAGGGGAACTTCTGGACCTGGTCACGCGGGGCTCCGCACTGACCACCGCCCTGGCGTCGCTGAACGACGCCCAGCAGCAGGTCTTGAGCCTGGCCTTCTTAAGAGATTATTCCCATAGCGAGATAGCCGAGGTCTTGGGCATGCCGCTGGGAACCGTTAAATCACACGCCCGCCGTGCCATTAACGCGCTGCGCCAAAATGACACGATCAGGGAGCAATGACATGGAAGACAAAAAGGATAAGGTGTTGAACGATATCGACATCGAACTGTTTGCCCGCGGACTCAAGCCCGCACCACTGGCCGACCGGCGCCGCGCCCGCATCAAGGATCGGCTGATGGAAAGAGTCGAGGAGGATCCGGGCCTACACCTGATTCGAACCGACGACGGTCAGTGGAAGAGCCTCGGGGCAGGTATCCAGGTAAAAACCTTGTATCGAAGCCCGGTTAATGGCCGCGTTACCGCTTTGTGGAAGGTTGATGCCGGCGTAGTGCTGGACGGTCACGATCACGACGAAGACGAAGAGTGCCTGGTGCTTGAGGGAGAGCTTGTGGTCAACGGAGTTGCGGTGAGGGCCGGAGACTACATGCTCGGCAAAAAAGGCCAGCCACATCCGCCGATCGAATGCCCCCGCGGAGCCCTGCTGTTGGTTCGGGGTCAACTGCCGGAAATCGACGGCCTGGGGCTGGGCTGAGCCTCGGCCAAACACCTACGAGGTGAGGCTTGACCTCCGTCAGCTGGAACTTAGGTGGCCGCCTAAGCTTCTGCCTGGACGCCGGGCTGCAGATTCGCGCGAGACAGATCACCCCGATAGTGGGCTCGGACCTTGGGATCCATCACCCGGCGCCACAGCGGTGGAACGCCGGCGAGCATAATCATCGCGGCGTAACCGGCCGGCAGCTGGGGCGCACCCTCCATGTGTCGCAGCGCCTGGTAGGCTCGACTGCCGTGGGCGTGATGATCCGCATGCCGCTGCAGCTGGTAAAGCATCAAGTTCGAAACGCGATGATTGCTGTTCCAGGAGTGCTCGGGCCTTGGTCGTTCGAGCTTGCCACCCGCGTCCCGCTGCCGCAGCAGCCCGTAGTGTTCGACGTAATTGACCGTTTCGAGCAGCAGGAACCCGATCACCATCTGCAGGAGCAGCCACGGCAACACCGACCAGCCGAAGCCGGCGAGGATGGCCGCGAACAACGCGATCGTCAGCACCCAGCCCTGGAGATTCTGGTTCTGGGTTGACCAGACCGACCGTCCCTTCCGCGAGAGTCGATCTCTCTCGAGCCGCCATGCCGACTGCAGGCTACCCCACACCGTGCGTGGCCAGAATCGATACAGCGATTCACCGCAGCGGGCGCTGGCGGGGTCTTCGAACGTGGCGACCCGCACGTGGTGACCCCGGTTGTGCTCAACATAAAAATGTCCGTAGCCGGACGGAGCCAGCGCTAGCCGCGCCAACCAGGCCATCAGTCGACCTTTCTTGTGGCCGAGTTCATGCGCCGCGTTGATACCGCCAGCACTCGAAAGGCCAATGGATATGGTGAGCCCTAGCTTAGCGATCAGCGACAGGTCCAGCTCGGTCAGCGCCCAGGCACCGGCCACAATCAGGACGTACTGAAGCGGTATATGGGCAATCACGAGCGATCGGTAGTAGGAGTCTGACTCCAGCCCCGCCACGGCAGCTTCCGGGGGGTTGGCCTGGTCCTCACCCACCCAGACGTCGAGCAATGGGAGGAGCGCATAAACGTAGATTGGCGTCAAAAACCACCACACGTCCCAGCCGGTGGCCAGTGCGGCCCCGGCCCCCACAAACGGTAGCACCAGGCCGGTCAGGCTCAGGAGCCACAGATACCGATTCCGGTCTTTCCAGACACCAGGGCCAAGGGTCTCGGCGGTTGCGCTCATGCAGTTTCTCCGTTTTCTGCTCCCAAGTATGCTTGCCAGTTGCACTCACAATTTGACATTTCGTGCCTAAAAGTTGACATTCGGTGCCATATGGCGGAGCAGTGATGATCTATAGCGTCAGAGCCGGCTCACTTCATGGCTACGCGGATCTGGTGAGCAGCCTCGGTCAAGACCCCCTCGCGCTACTGAGCGAAGCCGGTTTGCCTCGGGAGTGCCTGCTGCCCGATCGAGAGGACGACTACCTGCCGCTGGACCAATTTGAGCTCGCGCTTGCGCTCGCGGCCAGCCGTTGCGACACGCAGGAGTTTTCTCTTTTGCTCGGCTCACGGCAACAGCCCCAAGCGTTGCTGGGGGCGCTAGGTTTCGCCCTGCAACATGCGTCGACTGCGGGCGCGGCGCTCCAGGAACTGCGGCGCTACTTCTTTTTCCAGGTTCGGGGCGCCAGACTCGAACTCGACGTTGATCGCTCCGCCGTCAGTTTCTCTTTTGCCTTGGCCGGCAACCCCAGCCTGATGGCCAGCTTCCGGCACTCGGCTGAGCTGTGCCTTGGCGCTGGTCTTTCGCTGATGCGCCAGCTCATCGGCGCTCGCTGGTCGCCAGCGGCGGTACATTTCTATCACCACCCGCCAGCGCCGAGAGCCGCTCGGGCCCGGTACGAGCGCCTGTTTGCGGCCCCGGTCCGCTGGGATCAGCCGGCAAACGCGTTGGTCTTTCCCCGGAGCGATCTGGACCGCCCCCTGGAGTCGGCTGACGCCGGCCTGCAGGCCCTGACACACCGCTATCTCGAACAGCTACGAAGGGCCTACCAGGACGACTTTAAGGCTCAAACGACCTCGATGATCGAGCATGCCCTGAAGTCCGGCCGCTGCTCGATCGAGGAGGTTGCCGCCCTCAGCGGGATCCACCGGAGAACGCTGCACCGCCGGCTTGCAGCTGAGGGCACAAGCTTTCGCGAGCTGCTGGATCAGGTCCGACGGCGGCTGGCACATCGTCTGCTGACCTCGTCGAAACTCTCGGTGGCTGAAGTCGCTGAGTTGCTTGGCTATTCCGAGACGAGCGCGTTGACCCGCGCCTGTCGCCGCTGGTTTGGTTGTTCTCCCCGAACGCTTCGCGTCGGTGAAATGTCCTCGGGTACGAGTGACTAAAACCGGCGGGTGAACGCAGTGATAAAAAACAGCTGCGTTTCGTCCTGGACCACCGGGCTGTCGGCCGGATCACTCAGCAGTCGCCCGCCTCTGAGCAGACCCGTCCAGCGCCAGTTTTTGGAGACCGGCAGGCTGACTAGTCCCTGAAGAGCGACGCTCTCCAGCCCGGAACTTGCGCCATAGGCCGACAGTCCGGAGGTCAGGCTTTCCGCTACGCTCACGCTGTACAGGGCGCTGTTGTAGGTGCCGTCACCGAGCCGCAATGTCGGCCCGAAGCTCCAAAACCCGCCGCGTCCGAAGCGGCCCCGTCTAGCCGCCGACAGATCCGCATAAAACCCCTCGTGACCGCTGGCCACCGCCTGAGAGAACGACGCCTGAAGACTCCAGGGGCCGGCGCCGTAGCGCACATACGCCCGGGCTTCGAGCGCGGGGCCAAAATCTTCCAGGCCGGGCAAATCTTCGTCGTCTCGATTGGCAAAACCTGGCGCCAGCGCGACCCCGATATCCAGGGAACGACGGCCGTCGTCACTGCGCTGCCGCACCAGCCACGCGCCGATACCCTGGGGCACATTGACGAAATACTTTTCGCCGACGCTGTCGACGTAGCGAAGGTCGATATAGGGCACCGGCAGGACGCGGTAGTCGTCGGACCCCTGAAACTCCGGATTGACGATCACACCCAGACCATAATCAGCCCGCCAGCCGGCCTGAGCCTGGGGAGGTGCCTCAAGCTGCAGCTCAGCCTGGGCAAATGCCTTCGCCCCCGCCATCAGCAGCACAATCGAACCTAAGGCCAAAAATCTATGCGGCGTCTTCATCAACATCCTTCCGTTGGTGAGGGATCCAAAGGTTGCCGCTGACCCTGCCAAAAACCTGTGAAGGTGAGCTGCAAATACTGCGCTTCACGAACGGAAAAAAACTGCGCTCCCGACAAGGTTTTTCTGGCCAAAAGGCCTTGAAAAACCGACTGGCGAGCTCCCACATTAGATTGCCGAATAAACGATGGCTTTGTGCGCGCCGGGGAACTTGTGACAAGCCCTGCGCGGCGGCTCGAGAAAAGAACAATGATGATACAGAAAACGACCGTAGCGACCGCGCTGCTTGTCGCCCTGAGTACGCCCGTTGCGTTCGCGCAGGATCCGGCTGCTCCGGCCGAATCCCCTCGGACATCGCAGGAGGCTGCAAAGCCTCGAACCACGGCTGAAATCCCTCAGCGTCTTGTCGTCGCCGAGGCTGACCAAACGCTGGTCGTGATCGACGACCGGTCAGGAACGCTCGGGCGAATAGAGCCACCCACCCGTCTGGGTGAACCGAACGCCCTTCAGGCGGTGGATCCGACCAAGGTTGGCGTGACGCAATTTGTGCGCTTTGAAGACGCAGATGATCGTCCACGCCCCTCTCGAGACGGATCGAGCGCCACCAGCTCTGCGGCGTCCAACCGCCCGAGAAACTAGCGGCTGCGGTGCCGGGCGACCATGCCCGGCGGACCTCCGTCGACTAGCCCAGCCAGAGCCGCTCCTCGCGGCCGGATTCTCCTGTGGTCGCGCCGCTGGCCCGACGCTCAATTCTGGCGGCAAGCTGGCTGAAGAACACGTTTTTTCTAGCGCTGGCCGCCTCGGCGGCTTTGATACTGGCGCGAGCCTCATCCAGCCGCCCCAACAGGAGCAGCGCGTAGCTTCTTGAGGCCATGACGTGCGGATTGTCCGGAAACCCTTCAGCCGCGGTCCTCAGCACCTCCAGAGCCTCCCGCGGCTCTTGGTTATCGGTCAGGCAGTAAGCCAGCGCCCAGGCCTGGTAGGCGCCGGGTTCGAGCTCCAGCGATCGCCTGGCGTGCTCGACGGCTTGCGGGTAGTCGCCCAGCTCGTGATAAAACAGCGCGATATTGGCTTCGGTGTACGACTCGTTGTTGCGACCCTCGTCTAGCGAAATCTCTCGATAGCGGTCCACGAGGCTGCCCACATCTTCAACCTGTCCGGCCGCAGCCTGAGCCATCGCCATCCGAAAGAACGTCGACCGCCAGGTGGTGGTGTTGTCACGGCCGGCCTCCGCCGCCAGCGCTGCTTCAGCGTAACGACCTTCCCGGAACAGTGCCTTGGAATGCAGATAGTAAATCCAGGACGCTTCCCACCGCGCTGGGTCGGGCTCGAGGCTTAGTGCCTCCGAGGCTGCCTCAGCACTCTGCGCAAATTGCTCCAGCGACAAATGCGAAGAAGCCAGTTCGTACCAAGCCCATCGATCGTCAGGAAACTTGTCGACAACCTCACGCCAACGCGCGGGCTCTTCGTTTTTCTCATCGTCGACACGGGCGGTCAGGGCCGCCAGCCAAAGCTGATCCCGAGCCTCCAACCGGTCGCGAGCCTGCTGTGCGGTCTCAAGGTAGGGTTTGGCTTCCTCATATTTCCCCGACTTGCCGAGCGCGTATACCAACATCAGGTTCGCCTTGGGGTCCCCAGGGTTTGCCGCGATGACTCGCTCGAGCGCCTCAATAGCGTCGGGATACGCATAGCGATTGGGGGCGTCGAAGAGGAGCTGAAGCGCGCTGTCGAGCGCCTCGTCGGAGTCAGCGACGCTCGTTTGTTCAATCGCCTTGGCGTTGCCACTCGTGCTCTCTTCGGCCCCTTGCTGGCAGCCAGTCACCATCAGTGCCGCTGCTGCGAGCAGTAAGGACGGCCAGCGCAGGCTTTCGGGTCTGGCGGCATACCGGATACAAATGCTCATTGGATGACCCTCACAGATGATGTGCCATGAATATACCGAAGCCCGCTGGCGCTGACACCATCCCGCCAAACATCCGCACGCCGGCGGTCACCCAACCCACAAAATAGTTCGGACACAAGGCTTCGCCTTTGGCATACTCGCCTTCGATGTATGCCAGATCGTTATCGGCTGCCGCTGCAGTCCTGCTCCTCGCCCTGCCCGCCCAGCGACCTGCGGCTTTCGCCAGCGGCCCCGGAACCTGTGTCGCCGAAGGCAGCGCGATTACCGGCATGGGCTCCCGGACGCGGAATCTGCCCGGCGCCGGTCCTTTTCAGGTGATGTTCGACATGGGCGGCACCACCTATGTTCCCGGCCAGACGCACATGATCTCGGTCTTTGCCACGGATGTCTCCGAATTCAATGGATTCCTTGTCTACGGCGAAACAACCATGGGAATGCGCGTCGGGTCCTTCGACAAAAGTGATGGCAACATCGGCTCGCCGATTGTTACCTGCCCCGATGCTCCGGAGGCGACCGCCTCCCACACGAGCCTCGGGCCCGCGGCGACCACGGAGATCATCATTCCCTGGACGGCGCCGGCCACCGACGTCGGGTCGATCGAACTGCGCTCGATTGTGCTCAGCGGCGCACGCGGATCCCGGGGTGGTCAGGAATTCTTTTTCCCCGCAGTTTTAACGCTTACAGCCGGCCCGCCCGACGTGGTTTTTGGCGATGGCTTTGAGCTGTAATCAGCCTATGAAGACGGACAGCAACTTTTGAGTTTTTCGCTCACCGACCAGACCGCACTGATCACGGGCGCCAGTTCCGGCATCGGGCGCGGGATTGCCCTGGCGATGGCGTCCGCGGGCGCAGCGGTAGCCGTCAACTATCCAGCCCCCGCGCAGCAGGCAAACGCTCAAGCTGTCTGCGATGAGATTGACGCCTTGGGTGGCCGGGCACGCGCCTTCGAAGGCGACGTCAGCGATGAACCCGCGGTCGCTCGAATGGTGGACGAGGTTTCGGCCGAGCTAGGCGATATCGATATCCTGGTGAACAACGCAGGCATCGCCAACGCTGCGCCGGTGCACAAGATGCCGACGGAGCAGTGGGATCAGCTGATTGCGATTCATCTGCGAGGCGTTTTTCTGGTCACCCGAAAAGTGCTGCCCGGTATGTATAAGCGCGGTCGAGGCCGGATCATCAGCACCGCCTCGCAGCTTGCCTACAAAGGTGCCGCCGGCTTCGCCCACTACACGGCCGCCAAGGGCGCGATCATCGGGTTTACGCGGTCTCTTGCGCTGGAGCTCGCCGATAGCGGCATCACCGCCAACTGCGTTGCGCCCGGCGCCACCAACACGCCTATGCTGGCTGACGTGCCGCCGGCCATCATGGAGCAGGTCCGGCAAGCCATCCCGGTTAAGCGGATCGCCGAGGTGGACGACATTACGCCGAGCTATGTCTTTCTAGCCTCCGAAGCGGGGCGTCACTACCAGGGCCAGTGTCTCAGCCCAAACGGCGGGGACACCTTTCTATAGCAGCCCCGCGGCGCTAGAGCGCTGCCAGCAACCCACCACCCGTCAGCTTGCGCATTCTCCGGCGTCGCCGGATACTGGCGCAATTGTTCAACCGCAAGGATTCCGACTCCCATGCTGCTGAGAATCTGTTTACTGAGCTTAGCCCTGCTGGGCGTGAGTGAGGCCGAAACGTCGACAGAAAAAGGCGCGCTGCTCGCCCTGCTGGCGAAGCACCCTGCCGGGCAGCCAGTGTCCGAAGCGGCGGCCGCCCAGATCGATGCGGCAGCCAGCGCCCTTGAGGCCACCGCGCCAACCCCGAAGCTTGCCGATCAGACTGCTGCGGTGAGCGGCATCTGGACCAACCTCTACAGCAGTCAGGGCATCGTCGGCGAAATTGACCTCAAGTTCATGACGCGAACGTTGCCGGGCGGTGGGCAAAAAGGCGGCAAAGCAAAATCGCTGACGGTGCTCCAGGAGCTCCAGCCCGACCGACGCTTTTACCGCAACATGATGAACATGGTCACCAGCGATGGCGACGTGCCGTTCCTCTACATCGCAACGGCCGATTTGGGTATCTCAACGTCGGTGAGCAATGATCTGGAAGTGGCCTTCCATACCATCACCTTCGCGCCGGCCAGCGCTGACGTGTCGCTAGCGACGCTTCGACAAGCGCTGGGGCTGGCAGACGACAGCCCGCTGTCGATCAGCGTTCCGCAGGACCCTAACCGGCCACCGTCCACCTCCAGGGTCACGTATCTGGACGATGACCTGCGGATCAACCGCGGCAAAGACTACGTCGCGATTCTGAGAAAAGTGCGCTAGTGCATTTCCTCGCCGCCGCTGACGTTCATCGCCTCGCCGGTGATATAGGACGCGTCGTCTGAGCAGAGAAACGCCGTGGCGTTCGCCGTGTCTTCCACCAGCCCCACGCGACCCAGCGGAATTCGCTGACGCAGGCCGGCTCGGTACTCCTCTACCGTGACCCCGCGATAGCGCGCGAAGTATTCGTTCTGCTTGGCGCCAAGGCCCGTGGTGACGTGGTTCGGGCAAACGGCGTTGACCGTGATCTGGTCCTTCGCGAGCTCGACAGCCGTGGCTCGGGTCAGGCCCACCATGCCGTGTTTCGACGCGACGTAAGCCGGGAGATGCGGGAAACCCGATTTAGCCGCCTGGCTGGCGATGTTCACGATCCGACCGCCGTCACCCTGCTTGCGCATCTGGATCGCCGCCGCTTTGGTGCACAGGAATGCCCCGGTCAGGTTGATATCGATGACCAGCCGCCAGTTCTCCGCCGTGACTTCTTCCAGCGGCTGCATCATGTATCCAACGCCCGCGTTGTTCACCATAATGTCCAGCCGACCAAATTCGCTGACGGTGGTTTCGATCAGCCGGTCGATCTGCGCCTCGTCGCGGACGTCGCAGGCGACCGTGATGGCCTTTGCGCCGGCGTCCCGCAATTCCTGCGCTATCGCTTCCATTTCCTCGGAAGCGCCCACGTTGTCCGCAGACAGCACACCCTCGGTGCGACCGATATCGGTCACTACCACCGCCGCGCCGTCAGCCGCCAGCCGCTTGAGAATGCCCTGCCCCAGCCCTTCTTTGCGGCCGGAGCCGGTACAGATCGCGACCTTGCCCTGGAGCGAGCTCATGAATCCAGACTCTCGCACAGCATGAAGGTGGGCCCGTCGGCAAAAGCCTGGAACTCCCCCGCCACCCTGCGCATGGTGTCGGTTGCACACTCGGCGCCAAACTTTTCCATATCGGAGATGCGAATGATCTCGACGTATTCATACGGCGCTGCCTGACCGTCCTTTCCCAGCAGCCCGGTGGTGCGAAAGGCATCAAATCCGTCAACCCCGTCCAGCCCGCGGACCGTCGGCAGATCAGTGCTCCTAGCCCACGCTTCGTAAGCATCGCGGCTCGCGTCACCCTTTAGATTGAACAGCACAACTATGGTGGTCATGAATGGCTCCTGATTCGGGGCCGTAAATTTACCATGCATTGACGGCCCAACGTGGCAGAATCCCTACCTATGAGCGAAACGATCTATCCAACCCTCTTCAGCCCGCTGGACCTGTCCGGACAGCGACTGCGCAACCGCCTGGCCCACGCCTCGATCCTGACCCGTCTGGTGAGGGACGGGCGCCCGGACGAGGCCTTGCTGAACTACCTCGGCGCGCGCGCCCGCGGCGGCACGGGCATGATTGTGACCGAGCCGCTGGCGATGACCCGCCACAACCCCGACGCCGGCAAGTTGCGGGCTTACGACGATGTCGCCATGGATGGCCTCAAGCAGGTTGCGGAAGTCGTTGAGTCTGCTGACACGCGCCTTCTTGGTCAGATTCAGGACCCTGGGCGCGGACGCCACGAGGTTGGCCGCAACGATTCGGCAATCAGCGCCACGGCCCTCCCGGACGATCTCAGCTGGACCGTACCCCGCGCGCTGGCCGAGCAGGAGATTCGAGACCTGATTGAACAGTGGGCTGAATCGAGCCGGCGGCTCCAGCAAGCGGGTTTCTCCGGCGTGGAAATATCCGCCGGCCACGGACACATCTTTCACCAGTTCCTTTCGCCCTGGAGCAATCGAAGGGACGACTGCTACGGTGG
Source organism: Pseudomonadota bacterium (assembly GCA_039033415.1). Lineage (NCBI taxonomy): Bacteria > Pseudomonadati > Pseudomonadota > Pseudomonadota bacterium. The sequence goes on from JBCCCR010000034.1 coordinate 68,768, forward strand.
TGACCTCGAGCGGCGATGCCGGCTGGTGCTGGAGCTGATGCAGGCGGTTCGGACAAGCTGCGGCGAGAACTTCATTATCGGCGTGAAACTGCCGGGTGACGATGGCGTTCCCGGCAGCATCGACCTTGAGCAAGCGTCGGCCATCGCGAAACAGGTTGCGGCCAGCGGTATCGCCAGCTACTGGACGTTCTGCTGGGGCGCTCACGCCAATTCGCTGTATCAGCATCTGCCGGACGCGCACGGCGAGCGCCATCCCTATCTGGACGCCATCCGGGACCTCCGCCAGGCCAAGCCTGAGATACCGACCGGGGCGATCGGCTATATGACCGATCCTAATGAGTGTGAGAAGGCGCTGACCGACGGCACGGCGGACATCGCCTTTCTCGGGCGCCCCTTGATTACCGATGCGGCTTTCGGCAACAAAGCCGCGCACGGATTAGAGGCGACCATTCGATACTGCGTATCGTGTAACACCTGCTGGCGCGCGATTATCGAGGGCCATCGGCTACGCTGCGATAACAACCCCCGTGTCGGCGAACCCGACGAGGAAAAATGGCAGCCGCCGACCGCGCCCGCCGCGAAAAAGGTCGTTGTTGTAGGTGCCGGCATCGCGGGGCTGGAGGCGGCACACGTGGCGGCTGCGCGAGGGCACCAGGTCACGGTGTTCGGGACCTCCGATGAGTTCGGCGGCAAAACTCGGGTCCACGCAGAACTGCCCGGTGGCGAAAACCTCAGCAGCATCTACGACTACCAATACCTTCAGGGCCAACGAGCCGGGGTGACCTTTCACTTGGAAGGGAAAGCCACGGCCTCGCAGGTGCAGGCACTCGAACCCGACACCGTTTTGCTGGCCACCGGCTCCAACACCACCCTACCCCACTGGCTAGACGAGGAGTGGGCCGAGATGATCCCGGACGTCAGGGAGCTCGCGTCGCAAATGCTCGCCCGCCCGACCCCCACGGACGGCACGCTGGTCGTCGTGGACTGCGACCACACGGAAATGACCTACGCCGCCGCCGAGCTGTTTGCCGACCTGTTCGAAAAGGTGGTGCTGGTGACGCCGCGGGAGCGCTTCGCCTCCGACGTATCGCTGATCAACCGCCAGGGCATCTATCAGCGACTTCATGACAAGGGCATCGAGTTGCTCACCTGCCTTGAGCCGGTGAATCTCGACGACCTCGGGGAAGCGCAGCTGGCCCTGAGAAACGTCTACAACCAGCGCGAACAAATGGTGGACGAAGTCGTAGCCATTACCTACGCCGGTCCGCGCCAGCCCAACCTGGAGCTGCTGGCGCCGCTCGAGGAGGCGGGGATTGAAGTGCTTCGGGTTGGCGATGCTGCGGCCCCCCGCGGCGTGATGGCCGCAACCGGTGAAGGACACCGGGTGGGCAGTGCGCTTTAGGCCACGACGCCGAGACCCAAAAAAATGCCTACGCGCCCAGCGGGTGGCGCAGTTTTGAGCGTTTTGTCGCATGTCGCTGATAACCACAGCAATGGATCAGCGAAATGGTCAACGGACGGACTGCCAAAACCCTTATTCTGCTGCTCGCCGCACTGCTTCCAGGCGCGGCAAGCCTAGCTTTTGAGCTAAACGACACTCCGGCTACTGAGGTCCTCAACGGAATCACGGCGCCATCTCGCGACTTTGCCATCGCAGTGGGCAACGCCGGTGAAATTCTGCACTTCCAGGGCGGCGACAACGGGACGCTGCAGCCTCCGGTGACCACCAACGATCTGTTCGACGTCTACGCCGCCTCACCAACGGCCGCTATTGCCGCCGGCAGAGATATCGTTCTCTACTGGGATGGCAGTACCTGGTCACCCATCATTGAAAGCGGCGATGACCTCGCCTATACCGGCCTCTGGATTACCCCCGAGGAAGACGCAGCGCTCTACGGTCAGCTGGCCACCGGCACCGGCTTTGGGTTTAACTTTGTGTGTTCGTATCTTCCAAACAGTGATCCCCCGCTAGGACCCTGCCGGGCCTACCAAGCGCCGATGCTCACCGCCTGCGGCAACAGTGACGACATCAAAGTCATACTCGGTTCTGGCGATATCCTGAATTTGGACAATCGCCTAGCGGGCATGTTGGCCGGCGACTCGGTGTTTGATGAAGCCGGCAATTTGCAATTCACCGGTGCCTGGCCCGTACCCGGCAGCTGCCTCCCGGGACCGCTTGCGCCGCGCGAGATCTACGCGACCCGCTTCAACGAGATTTGGCGTTTCGACGGCACCGCGTGGACCAACCAAAACGTCCCGGTTCCGGGTACCGATACCCTCAGCTGGATCGGCGGCACGGGGCCGGGCAACGTGATTGCGGTCGGCTTCAGGCCGGGAGGAAATCCAGGCGAGAATATCGGCATCGCCTGGCGCTTTGACGGCGAGACCTGGTCCGAGCTGACGCTGCCCGCGGGCACGCCGGGGCTGACCGATATCGCCGCCAATCTGAGCTTTCAGGACACGTTTTTTATGGATGGCTTCGAGGCGGCAGCAGTGGCAGCGAAGGTCATTGAACCGCCACCCCCAGGTGGCCTGGGTGTTGATATCCTCGCCGCGGCCGAAGACGGCAAGTTTCTTCAGAACACGACTCTTTTTCCCGACGACGCGGCTGACATCACGGTCACCAAGGAGCTGATCACGCCCGGGCCCTACCGCAACGGAGATCGAATCGAGTACCGCATCACGGTCTTCAATCTCGGGCCCGGAGATGCGTCCGACATCCGATTTCTCGACGGCTATCGGGCCGTGAATCTGACGCTCGCTGATGATGGCTGTGGCATGAGTGAGTTCAACAATCAGGCTGGCTGGCGCTACCGCGATGTCAACATTCCGAGCCTGGCCCTCGGCGAGACGCTAACCTGCGTCATGAGCTTTGACGTTATGGGAGACCCGGGTGATGAGCTGTTTAACTACGCCGCCGCGGACTCTTTCGACGATACAAACTTCAGCAACAACAGAGACGAGGTTTTTAGCGTGCCGATTGACCCATAGCGGTTTAGGCGTTTAACGGACCTCCAGCCACAGGCTGCCGCCGCCGAACGGAGGTCGCCCCTCACGATCCAAAGCCGAGGCAACCTCTTTGGGATATACCGTGGCCGCATAATTGGAACCGAAAATGATTCGATAGCGGGTCGAGTCCGTCAGCAGCGCCTGCAGTACGTATTGCTCGTTCCAGCTGCGATTTTCTTGGAGCACCCAGTCCTTCGGATACTCCAACGGAAAAAAGACGTCGTGCACGTGGATCCGAACGCCGGTCGCAAGCCGCGGCAGAACCTCGAAGAACAGGAAGTTCACGTCGCTGCCCGTCTTGGCAACGTGGGACGAGTCGATAAAGAGGATGTCACCCGCCTCAAGCTGGTCGAACGTTTCAAGCGGCAGCTCCTGGACGCGTTTGACGATAACCTCGCTGATCCCCGGCACGGGCTGTGTCAGAAACGGGCGCGGATAGGGTTCAACGCAGGTCACTTGCATGGCGTCGTCGAGCATCCTCCGACTGACGTCAGCGGCTAACAGCGACGAAAAACCGCTGCCGATCTCCAGATATTGAGCCGGGCGCCAGGCGTTGAGCAGGACAAACAGCAGGCGGCAGTCCAGCCAGCTGAACTGGCTGTTTTGAACATAAAACGACCAGGGATTGGCGTTTTCCGGCAGTGTCTCTGGATAGTCGAAACCCGAAATAAACTGCGGAAACAGCTGATTGAGCACCGCCAGATGTTTCTCCTCTGAAAACCTCAATCCGGGTAGCTTCGTTCTGGGCGCCCAGATCCGCTCGGCTTCGGCTGACACCTCAGTCGGATCTACCACCGGAGAGTAGAAGTGACCGTTGGGGTGCGCCGTCAAAACCTCATTGGAACGCTCCACATTTTCGAGCCGAGCCTGGAGCTGATCTCGCTCGACCCGCAGCGCTTCCTGCGCCGCGACAAGTTCGTCGTTTTCGTGAGCGAGATCGACCCGCAGCCGATTGAGCTCCGTGATCGATTGTTCCCGCTCGGCGATAGCGCGGTGGTAGCGTTTGCGAAGCACCACCAAAACCGTCACCGCCACCGCGCCGCCGGCAGCAAGACCGGCGACCAGTACTGTCAGCCATCCATCCTCAACAAAAGTTTGATCCATCGCAGATCCAGCACAGGAAATCCCAACAGTCTAGCAGCCGGGTCAGGCCCACCCGGCCACTGCCAGGGTCTATGCTTGGGACCGGCGCTGGCTCAATGGCACTGCACCGGGCGCTGCGAGACCGGCCTTAGCAGCCGATCTGCGCAGCACCACAGCGCGAATTCCTCCAGCCTTCGCGGGAACTATGATGATTGCACCTCAGCGAGCGTCCTTTCGCCTGACCGGCCCTTCGAAGACTTTCTCAGGGAGGGGATCAGCATGGGCACCCGCCGCTTGTACTCAAGATATTCCGGATGGGCGTCAGCCAGATCGCGTTCCTCGAGCTGGATGCCAAGAAGAATGTAAGCCGTGCCAAGGCCCGCAAAGACCAGATGGGCAACGGTCATGATCGGGGTCGCCCAGAAAATGAGGAGCCAGCCAACGTAAAGCGGATGACGCACAACCCGGTAGATCCAAGGTTGCACAAACTTGAGCGGCTCAGGCTCGCGATTGCGAAACGCGGCCCAGCTCTGACGCAGGCCAAACAGGTCGAAGTGGTTAATCGCGAAGGTGGCATACAGCAGGACGATCCAACCCAGCGCGTAGAGTCCCCAGGCGGCCCACTGCGCCGCGTCACTTTTGGCGGCCCAGATCACACCACCCATCGGCTCCCAGAGCGCAAACAGCAAGATGAGCGCAAGGCTGGAAAACAGCACATAGGTGCTGCGCTCCGCCGCCCTGGGCAGGAACCGGGTCAGCCAGCGCTTAAAGGCAGGGCGTGCCATCACGCTGTGCTGAATCGCGAACACCGCCAGCAGCAGCGCGTTGATGAATAGCGCCGTGCCCAGCGGCGCTTCGGGCACCGAATCGATCGATTTTGGTACGATGAAATTGCCGATAAAGCCGATGGCGTACAGAAATGAGGCGAAAAAGACGGCGTAGCTGGTGACGCCGTAGAGCAGAATTACCAAACGTTTCATGTCAGTTTCCTTTAGGTCGGTTTTTTGCGTTAACTGTTGATTTCTCAGCGCTTTTGAAGCGTGGGGCCAGTCTGTCCGGCGAGGGCTTTTATGTAATGACCGGAGGCTGACCCTTTGATGACGGTGTGGTGACCTATGACCAACCCGGTATTCGCATGACCAAAGCGGGGTCGATCCGCTACCGATTCGGCGACTGTGAGCTGGACGCGGGCACGCGCCAGCTGTGGCGCGGAGGTGAGCCGGAGCCGCTGCAGCCCCGGGTCTTCGATCTGCTCATTTATCTGATCGAGCAGCGCGATCGCGCCGTGGACAAAGACGAGATCCAGGACGCCGTGTGGGCGCCGTCGATCGTGTCGGAGACGGCCATGACACGGGCCATCATGAAGGCGCGCCGGGCCGTGGGTGATGACGCTGAGCTGCAGTCGGTCATCCGCACGGTGCACGGGCACGGCTATCAATTTGTCGCCGAACTTGTCGCTGAATCGAACGAACCGATAGCAGCCGCCGCGGATCCCAAGGTCGCGGACACGGGCGCGCACGACCAAGAGCCGGAAGATGAGCGGGTACCACAAGGGCTGGGCGTTCGCCGGGCAGGGCTCGCCCTGGCCACGCTGATTGTCGCTGCCGTGATCGGCGTATCGCTATGGCCGCGCGGACCTTCCACCGAGGACGGTATTCGGGTTGCCGTGCTGCCCATTGCCAACGACACCGGCAACGTCGAATACGACTGGGCGCGCCTGGGGCTCATGGGGCTGGCCAACGAGCTGTTCGACAACCTGGCGGTGGTCGACACGGTGACCACCGCGGACGTCATCAGCTTTGTGGAAAACACGGGCTGGGATGGCGCCATCGATGGGCCGGACGCGTTGGAGCGGGCCACGCGCCTCCGGGATGCCTATGGTGCCAGTCACGTGCTTTTTGCGGCGCTCGAAGAACACGTGGGCGGGCTGCGGCTCAGCTATACGCTGGTCGACAGCGACGGGCTCCGAGCCGAGACCACCATGGTCTCACCCAAGGGTACCGCGCTGGTGCGAGGCATGGTGGCCGGCGTCAGCAACCTCCTGAGCGGCAGGCGCTACGCACCCGCTGGAACTGCGGAGGCGGTCGACGATGACCCGTTTATCAACGAAGCCTATGCGCGCGCGCTTGCCACGGCTCTCGAGGGGCGCTGCGCTGAGGCGGCGCCGCTGTTTGACGTGGTCCTTGCCCGCAACCCGGATCTTGTACAGGCAAGAATCCAGGGGGCCAACTGTCGTTTCGAGCTTGGGGAAACGCCGACCGCGGAGCGCTCGCTGCTGGCTCTGCTGGAGCGTGATGACGTCAAGGCAGATGGCCGCCTTGAGGCTCAGGTGCTGCGACTCCTGGGGAAGGTGCGTCACCGCAGCGGCCGTCTTGACCTTGCTGACACGGCCTACCGAGATGCGATGGCAGTCGCCGAAGCGATCGGCGACCGGGAGGCGACCGGCCGGGCGCTGATCACCACCGCGATTCTGGCCAAAGATCGCCGTCAGTTTGACGAGGCCCGCGCCCTGCTCGCGCGCGCAACGCTGCAGTTCCGCCAGCTGGAATGGCAGGTGCTGCCGGGGCAGATTGCGTCGACGCTGGCAAACATCGCCATGAACGACGGTGAACTCGATGCCGCCGAGCAGCACCTCGAAGACGCGATTGAAGGCTTTCGCGCCATCGGCGATCGGGCCAATGAAGCCAAAATGCTCAATAACTACGGTTTCCTGCGCCGGCTGCAGGGCCGCTTCAGCGAAGCGGAGCCGTTGCATCTCCAGTCGCTCGAGCTTCGTCGCGCCATTGGTGACCGCGTTGGCCAGGGGCGCAACTACAACTTTCTTTCCGTGCTCTACCAGCGCGAACGACGCTTTGAGGAGGCACGCGAGGCGGCCGACGAGGCCGTCGGCATCGCGCGTGAGGCAGACGATCAGCTGTTTCTTGCAACGGGTCTCTCCCAGCGCGGTGCCGCCGAGCGCGCGCTAGGCCTGTTTGATGAGTCGATCGCAACCTATAGCGAAGCCCGCGAGATTTTCCTGAACATCGAAGACGTCTCTCGTGCCCTTCAGGTTTCACTGCGCCTGGCGCGGATCGACATGGAGCGAGGAGACAATGCCAGCGCTGAGGAGCGCGTGGCCGACGTGCTTACGCAGGCGCTGTCTGCCGAGCTCCCGGAGCCAGCGATTGAGGCGATGCGCTACGCCGGGGACCTCGCGCGCAGGCGGGGCGATGACGCAACGGCCCGCGACTATTTCGAACAAGGGCTCGCCCACGTGGACGAAACGGGCTTCGAATCGCTGCGCGTATCGTTGGCACAGAGACTGGTGGCGCTCTATCTCGACGTGGACAGCCTAGCTCAGGCTGAACCGCTCCTCGGGTTCCTGGTGGAACAGGAGCCCAATAGCTTCACGCTCGTTCAGCAGGCCCGGTATGCCCACAAGCAAGCGGACCACGAGCAGGCGGTTGCGCTGATGAAGGAAGCCAAAAGCCTTTCCGGTGACCGCTGGAATGCGCAGGATGAGGCGCAGCTTGAGCGCTACCGACAGGCAGCCGGCAGCACGACGCAACCGTAGCCCGACCGCTTGGCCGGACTAGGCAGCGGGCTCCGGGCGGCGCGTTAAAACCACCCACATCGCCACCGCGCTGCACAGGAGCATGATGCCGGTTACGCCGGCGACACCCAGGAATAGCGTGGCGCCCACCAGCTGTGCCAGTACGCCGCCAGCCATCAGCTGAATGGCGCTAAAGCAGCCCGAGCCCGAGCCGGAGTGCGGCTGCGACGCGGTAAGCAGTCGCACCTGCAGCGCCGGGTAGGCGGACGCCTGAGCCACCGTCATTAGCGCGATGGGCGCAAAGACGCCCCAGGGGCCGACGTCGATACCGGTCGATAGGGTAAATGCCAGCGCACACGCAACGACGCTCCCGGCAGCGCCCCAGAAGATCAGGCCGCGCTGGGTAAAGAGCGTGCCGAAGCGGGCGGCGATCAGGCTTCCCACAAAGAATCCCAGCGGCACGCCAAAGAAATAGAAACCGTACGAGGACGCCGGCAGGCCATAATATTGAGTGATGAGATAAGGGGCAGCGGCGAGGAAGGCCATGAACGTGCCCTGCAGCGCGGAGCCGTAGATCACCATGCGTCGAAAGGGCCGGCGGCGAAGGAGCTCCGCGAACCGAGCCCAGGGAACCAGCTGCGGATCGCCCTCAACGCCCTCGGGCCGGGTCTCCGGCAGTCGCAGCCAAAGCCCGACAAACAGCACCGCGGCAATGGATCCGACGACGACAAAATTATAGTGCCAGCTGAAGTATTCGATCAGGTATCCGCCGATAAACGGCCCCATGACGGGCGCCAGCATCATCGCGGCAGAAATGTAGCCCAGCAGGCTCGAGGATTTCTCGTCGCCGTAGACGTCCCGCACCACAACTCGCGAAAGGGAAAAGCCCACCGTTGAGCCCGAGGCCTGAATCGCGCGGCCGATAATGACCAGCCAGATATTGGTTGCCAGCGCGCAAATGACGGAGCCAACAACCGCCAAGGCGACCCCGGTCAAAATGACCGGCCGACGTCCGAGGCGGTCGGCGAGCGCACCGTACACCAAGGAACCCGCGGCCATAAAAAATAAGGAAACCGATAGCGTGAGCTGGCTCAGCGTTCGGCTTACACCGAACTCTTCCTGGATCGCCGGGATAGCGGGAATAAACGATGACATTGCCAGCGGCCCCAGCCCGGTGATGCAGACCAGCAGGATCAGCAGCCCCCGGGACCCGTAGACCGCTTCGGCGGTCGAATAATTAGGGCCATGCGCCGCCGTGTCAGGCACGGCGCCTGTCGCCGCAGTTTGCGGAGCTACCTTGTACATGAACCGTGGCCCCCTTGGGTCGTTCGATCGCGCGCGCCAGCCCTTCCATCAGCTTGGCGTCGCTACAGGCGTCTCGACTTAGGCTTGTGGTCAAACCGAAAGCGGAGAACGCGAGGCAACCACAATAGGTCGCAGCGCGTGAACGTTTTGCATGACTGGACTCAAGGCTTCCTGCA